>DATAKV010000446.1:0-1724 GCA_036261375.1 Anaerolineales bacterium | reverse complement strand
TCAAAGGTCATGGACTCCGGGTGCTTTTTGCCATTGGACTGCCATACCTCCACATGAACGGGTCCCGGGTACCCGGCAAACCGACCTGTGTGGATGGCCCCTTGGGTGCCGATGATATAGGTCTCATTATTGTAGCCCGAGGAATGGGTACGGCTCAGGTCCAGGCGACCCAGCACATTCGACGGGGTGGTGAAGGTGACAAACGCCGTGTCGCCCCCTTCGTCAATGGGGCTGTCATAGGCTTTGGTATGGTGCACGCTGGCCCAGACTTCGCCGGGGAACTCTTCCAGGAAGAAGATGGCTTCGTCGGCGACGTGGATGCCCATATCGATGATCAAGCCTCTGCTGCTATAGGTTGGCGGTGGCGGGAACTGGTCCCGAAGGATGCAGCGGATCTCGCGAATCTCACCAATCCATCCGGACTTGAGCAGTTCTTTCGTATATAAAAGCGCCGGGTCATATCTGCGTTGTAAACCAATTTGAATTTGATGCGGATCGCGGCCGATCGCTTCAACGAAATCAAAGGCTTCTCCCAGATGATCTGTCAGGGGCTTTTCCAGATAAATCGGAATCCGTGCTCGGACGAACGGCAACGCGTGCCGGGCGTGGTCTTTCGTGTGCGAGGCGATGATCACCGCGTCCATATCCCCTGCCATGCTGCGGACCATTTCCGAAGGATCATTAAACGTGTTTGTCGACCCGGCGTCCAGTTCCTTTTGGGCTGACACAATTGCTGCCTGCACATCATCCCCAATGGCTACGATACGTCCTCCCTGTTCCTTCACGATGGCAGCATGGACCTTCCCAATGCGGCCCAGACCATACACCCCATAGTTAAATGTTTTGCTCATGCAGACTCCTTTTGCTTTAAAGTGTCCAACATCAAAAACCAAATGTCATTCTACCGAAGGACACCGGTACGGTGTGAGTGAGCGGCAGCGAACGAAGGGTGACATGATTCTTATTATCCTCGAAATTAGGCACTTCCCCTTCATTCGTGGGGCAGGTTTGCCAGAGATTTATGCTAAACTTCTGCTGGAGAAGAGATGAGATGACCCCTGCAGAACTTGCAAACTATCTGGACGGCCTGATCCGCCATAACATCAAGCTCAGCACGATGATCTGGGGACCGCCCGGCATCGGGAAATCCAGCATCGTGGCGCAGGTGGCGGAGTCGCACGGGATGCCCTGCATCGATCTGCGTCTTTCACAGCTTGCTCCCACCGATCTCCGCGGTCTGCCGGTTGCCGAGGATGGACTCTCACGCTGGTATCCGCCAGAGTTCTTACCCCGTGAGGGGGAAGGCGTCCTTTTCCTCGATGAGCTGAACCTGGCGCCACCTGCCATGCAGGGCATGGCGCAGCAGCTCATCCTCGATCGCAGGGTGGGGAGTTATCAGGTCCCGGAGGGCTGGTTCATCTGGGCAGCCGGCAACCGCAAGGAAGATATGGCGGCGGTCTATGACATGCCCTCGCCACTGGCGAACCGCTTCCTGCATCTGGAGGTCGAACCCGAATTCGAGAGTTTCAAACTCTATGCCCTCACGCACGGAGTCCACGAGCAGATCACCGCCTTTCTGGCGTTTCGCCCGGAGCTGCTGCACAAGTTAACGCCCCACCAAAATGCCTGGCCTTCGCCTCGTTCCTGGGTCATGGCGAGTCATCTGCACCGCGCCAATCTGGGCATTGAGAGCGCCGTGGGAGCTGCCACTGCATATGAGTTCC
>DATAKV010000416.1:0-8901 GCA_036261375.1 Anaerolineales bacterium | reverse complement strand
TGTTCATGGTGTGGTACCTCTTTCCTGTTTGTTTGATTGATTGGCCTTATCTTACCCACCCCCAGGCTGCAAAACAGGCTGCAAAATTCCCCATGAACGGTCTTAGGAAACGCTGATCACTCCAAAAAGCTTTCAAGTCATGAATATACGCAAAACAATCATATTGGTGGCAATGAATACACCTACATAAGTGAAATGGCTTTCGATTTCATGCCGTTAAGTCTTGAAAAAGTGTTTGTGTCTCCTGAGAAGGAGGTATTCCAAGGCCATCTTTCAATGCCGCTTTACAGGCCTGATAACAACGGGCGATTGCGACACGATCGCCAAGGGCCGCATGTGCCCTCATCTGTAGTTGATATATCCCCTCGTTATAACGATTTTGGATGAGTGCAGTCTGGCTGATGGAAAGGCAGCGATCCAATTGATTGGCATTCAAATACAGGTGTGCCAGTTCCTCAAGTGCAGTCTCATAAAGCTGGGCGAGTCTTTCACGTTCAGCAACCACCCATAACGCATCTGTCTCACTCAAAAACGGACCCTGCACAAGGTCCACAGCTTTTTGATACCACTCGATACGTTTATGGATGTCCCGCGCTCTGCGAGCCCGGGTCAGGTATGACTCAAAGGCTTCCACATCATATTCATAATCCAGCGTGCGATTAAAGCGGTAATACACTTCATCGAACACAATGGCATTTCTTCCCACTGCACGGCGCAGGCGGTAGATTTCATCCTTGAAGCGGGACTTCAGGGTTTGTGGATCGTCTGTCTCGGGCCAGAGCGCTTCGCCGATCTGTTCCTTGGTGATCGCTTCCTGCCTGAATAGGAAATAAAAAAACAGGTCGCGGACCGATTTCGTTCGCCACTCCGACATGGGGATTACCCGGCCATTGACGCTGACCTCAGCACGTCCAAACGCGTGGATTGCCAGGCTGGCCGCCGGAAGCTGGATCGACTGTGCATGACGGCGTAATGCTCTGCGTACCGATAGGATTTTTTCGCCCAACTGGGACGATTTGTCGAGCAAACCGGCAAGACTCCGCCCGATTTCAGGATCGTTCTGTAAAGATCCTAACCAGTAGGAGGCCTGATGCAGAGTGATCAACAGAGCATGTGTTGATTTGTTCCTCATCGCCATCAGTTCCCGAAATTGAGCCCGGGCTTGCTCCCGCTGACCGACGTGCTCATATGCTGCCATCAACCAGAGCAGGCACCATTGACTTTCCGACTCCCTGCCATCCTGTATAAAACAATCCTTACCTTCCTGTAAAAAGGAGATCGCCTTCTTGGACGCATGTTTCAAAAGCTGCGTCCGTCCCTGCATGAAGGACCATAAACCACGCTCATAGGTCGACGGGTTTGCTTTTATAGTTTTTTGGAATGATTTAAGAACTCGAGTAGCCGCATCTGAGTCTCCCTGCAACAAAGCCAGGTTTGCCCTGGCAAAAACCAGATAATTCAAGACAAAGCCACTCGCAATGGTTTCTGCCTGTTCGTATGCCTGGGTTGCAGCTTCGAATTCCTCGATTTCCGTATAAAGGTCACCCAGGCCTGTAAGGATAAGCGATTCGGCATGCTGATTGTGGCTGCCGCGGGCTGAAACCAAACCGTTCTCGTAGGTTTCCGCGGCAAGCTCGTATTCTCCAATCTGATGGTAGAGAAACGCCAGATTATTGAGTATATCCGCCTGTTCTTGCAAGTTTTTTTCATCCTGTAGAATGTGCAGCACCTTTTGATACAATATTTTTGCAGTTTCAACATTCCCGATCGCAGCCTGAATCATTGCTGTTTCACCCATGAGCATTCGAACACTGCTTGTTTCTTTCAGTTCTGTATAGAGAGATAGCGAACGCTCAAGTTCGATCACTGCAAGACGCGATTTTCCTAGGCGATATAAGTTCAAGCCTTTGATGCGTAAGGCCTCTGCATAGAGAGGCTGAAGTGTAAGATCCATTTCTGCAAGCTGCAACGCTTCATCTACATCCTTCAAGGATGTGTCGTACTCGCCCAGCAGGCGAAGAGTGTGGGCGCGGCGGACGAGGGCCAGGGCGAGGCCAGATGAATCCTTTTTCTTTCTGTAAATGGATACTGCACTATCCAACAGCTCGTTCGATTCGTGCAGGTTGCCTTTCATGGCCAGGAGAGGACCTCGCAACGAGACAAGTCCTGGACGAGTGCGGCTCAGAGAAGGAGGCAGGCTGTTGATCCAGCTTTCAAGGGTGACGAAGGCTGTCTGCAGCATGGACGTACCTGCTTTTTCGACAACTTTTACGAGTGATTCGGGGTCATTCAATTGTTTGCAGGTGAAATAGGCTTTTTCCCATTCACCCAGTTTTTCGTAGGCGGTCACCATGCGCTGAAGGATAAGGGGCACATCCCGGGGACGTTCCTCCCGCAGGCGGGCCTGCAGAAATTCGCGAAAGAGCGGGTGATAGCGCAGCCAGCGCCCGTCCGCGCCGAGGGGCAGGACAAACAGATTCTTTTCGAGGATCAGCCCCATCAGGGCAAACCAATTCTGGGGCTCGGCGTGAAGCGGACCCAGCACGGTCTCACAGAACTCGGCATTGAACTCCTCGGGAAGAGAGGTCCGCAGGAGGAACAGGCGCACGTTCTCGGGCTGCTGGTCGAGCACCTGGCGGCCGAGGTAGGCGAATGTGTCCACACCGGAGACGCGCGCCACGCCTGGCAGGTTCGAGAGTACCATCCCGGTGATCCAGCCGCCCGTCTGTTCGACGAATTCGCTGGCCATCTCATCCGAGAGATGCTTGTGATGGTTCTGGGCATATAATGCCTGCACTTCGCGCGGGACGAATGCCAGATCCACGTGGCTGAGGCCGGCCACCTGCTCACGCGCCACCATCAACGTGACGTCGTCCAGCTCGGGCAGGGTACGGGAGGAGAGCAGGAGATGGCAGTTTTCGTCTACAAGCTGCAGGAAGCGGTTTAACAGGGAAGCGATGATCGGAGCTTCATCCAGCAGGTGGAAATCATCGATGATCAGCAGGAAATCATTCTCGGCGTGTTCGTAGAGTTCATTGGTGAGCGTCACCAGGATGGACTCTGCATCCTCTTCCATGGAGCGCAGCTGGTGCAGCTGGACCCGCGATGTTTCACCGACCCTGGGAAATCGTTCCGACAGGGTGGCGATCAAATAGGCTAAGAATCGCTGGGGATCCCGGTCGAGCAGGTCCAGGGAAAGCCAGCAGACCGGCATATTTACGTGATTGGCCAGATCGATGAGAAGGGATGTTTTGCCGTACCCGGCAGGAGCCGATAGCAGCAGGAGTTTATTATCCAGCAACGCCTTCAGGCTCTCCAAAAGACGGGTACGGGAGAGCAGTTCCGGGCGGCGATGAGGAACGACGATTTTGGTCTTGCTGATCGGAATGGGTTCTGTGGACATTGTCAGATGAATTCTCTTATTGTACCCATTTGCAGAGATTTTTCATCTGGTTCCTGTTCTGTGTTCCAGGCAGCTGATGGATGGGTCAGCCTTCAGGCATTAATGTCTTCAGCTCCTGCAGCATCCTGTCATGGATCCCGGGGGTGGCTGCGACGACCGATTGCGGAGAGGAAAGATAATCACTCGCCCCGCTTACATTCGTGACCTGCGCGCCCGCCTCTTCACAGATCAATCCCCCGGCAGCCACATCCCAGGGTTTCAGAGACATCTCCCAGAAACCATCGAAACGGCCGGCCGCCACATAGCATAGATCCAGGGCCGCGGAACCCAGCCTGCGGACCCCCTGGGTGAGCTTGGCAAAATGTACGAAGTTGGCAAAATTGTCCTGGCGGGTATTCCAGGCATCATACGGGAAACCTGTCACGAGCAGGCTCTTCTGGAGCTCAGCTGCAGCAGAAACCCGAATAGGTCTGCCATTGAGGTAGGCGCCATTCCCACGCTCGGCCATGAACATCTCATCACGCATGGGATCGTAGACAGCGCCGAGCGTCAGCTTACCCTGTGAGGCATACCCCACAGAGACACAGAAGATCGGAATGTTATGAGCGTAATTGACGGTCCCATCCAGCGGGTCGACGAACCAGCTGTGTTCATCGTCGCCCTGGGTGACCCCGCTCTCCTCAGCAACAATGTGGTGATCGGGGAAATGGGTCTTAATTTCGCCGAGCAGGAAGGCCTCGGACTGATGGTCCACCTCGGTGACGAGGTCGATCACGCCTTTATAACTCACCTGGTGTTCCAGGCTATAGCCGGCGCGCAGGATCGCGCCGGCTTCACGCGCGAGGCGCTCAAGATCAGATAGAGTTGGTTGCACTATTTTCTCAATTCATCGAGGGTTTTGTAGATATCGGACAGCTCGGTCTGGATCTCATCCCGGTCGCGCATGGATTGTTTCAGGAGCGATTCGAAGGCCGGCTTTTGGTCCGTGGGCAGGGTGGGAAGCAGGCGCTCGGCACGCGCGATCTGGGTGTTTTTGTGGCGCAGTTTGTTCTCGAGCCGGGTGCGGTAGCCGTTATAGAAGCGTTCCATGTCGAGCGGCTGCGGCTGGGTGAACGGCTGCTGGGTGACCAACTCCGCTACCGTCAACAGAAAGTCCTCGGTATCGATGGGCTTTTCCATGAAACGAGCGGCGCCCAGGCTTAACGCAAAATCCTTGTCCTCCGGTGTGACATAGGTTGCCGAGAGGAAAACAACCGGGATCGGACGCGTTTCTGGATTAAGACGCAATTTCTGTACGAAGGCATATCCATCCAGTTTGGGCATCAGAATGTCGGTAATGATCAGGATCGGCTTTTGGCGGGCAATCACTTCCAGCGCTTCCTCGCCATTGCGGGCGGTCAGAACAGCATAGCCCTTGAAGCGCAGGGTCACTTCGAGCAGTTCCAGAACGTTTGGGACATCTTCAACGATAAGGATGGGTCCATATAAGGTACTCATGATCGTATTGTAGCCTTGTTCTGAAGCAGGAACAAGAGCGCATTCTTCATTGACATAAAATTGTTACCCGCTCCAGATGCGGGAGCCCAGCGCCGAGCGGATGAACTCCACGGCCAGGATGGCGGTCTGGTTCTGAACATCCAGGATCGGGTTCACTTCCACCAGGTCCATACCGATCAGCTTGCCGGACTCAGCGACGACCTCGCAGGCCAGGTGGGCCTCACGGTAGGTCAGCCCACCCGGGACCGGTGTTCCCACGCCCGGCGCGTGACGCGGGTCGAGCGCGTCCATATCCAGGGACAGATACAGGCCGTCCACGTCGCGGCTGACCCGGTGGATGGCCTTCTCCAGCGCGGCGACCATGCCCTCACGATCGATCTGTTCCATACTCTGGACCATGACCCCGGCCTGGCGCAGGTTGCGTTTTTCGCCCGGGTCGAGGTCACGCGCCCCGATGACGGCGACCCGCGTCGGGTCCAGGACCGGAGGCGTCTCGTCCCAAAGGGAAACCAGGCGCGCATCGCCAAGTCCGCACAGGGCGGCCAGGGGCATCCCATGGATGTTTCCGGAAGGGGTCGTCTCGGGGGTGTTGAAATCGGCGTGGGCGTCCACCCAGATCACACCGAGTTTTTTGTGCTTCGCCACACCGCGGATCGAACCGACCGACAGGCTGTGGTCGCCTCCCAGCACCAGCGGAAAGCGCCCGCCCTGGATCGACGTCGCCACCGCGCCGGCGATGCGGCGCCCCATCGGGATGATGCAATCGAGATATTTGAGCCGTGGGTCGGTGATCTCACACGTCTCCTGGATGGGGACTTCGATGTTGCCTTTATCTTCGAGGGTGTATCCCAGCTCGGCCAGTTTTTGATGAAGGTGGGCATAGCGGATGGCGCTGGGGCCCATGTCGACCCCGCGGCGGTCTGCACCGAGGTCAATGGGAACGCCGATGATGTCAATTTGCATGAAGATCTCCTGTAATGAAAGACAGCATAGGGCGGACAGCTGTCCGCCCTATGCTGTCCGGTAGTATCCCACGTCCACCGAATAGACCTGACCGCGCTTGATCACCTGCCTGACCAGGTTCGTTCCATAGCGATATCCCAGATGACGATAATCGGGCACGGACAGGATGAGCATATCCGCCTGTTTGCCCACTTCTATGGATCCGATCGAGTCGGAGCGGCGGATGGCGTGGGCGGAGTTGATCGTCGAGGCAGCGATGGCCTGGGCAGGCGTTAACTTCATATAGCGGCAGGCCAGCGCGATGGCGAACTGCATGGACTCATTCCAGGAGGTGCCAGGGTTACAATCCGTGGCCAGGGCCAGAAAGGCACCCGCTTCGATCAGCTTGTGAGCGGGGGTGTACTCGTTCTCGGCCAGGCCAAACGGGGTACAGGGCAGGGCCACAGCCACAGTATCAGATCGGCCCAGTGCAGCAATATCCTCATCGGAGGTCTTGACCAGATGGTCCGCCGATGCAGCGCCCAGTTGCGCTGCAAGTGCTGCGCCGCCGATGTTATCGAACTCGTCGGCATGGATCTTGAGCGGGAATCCAAGGTCCTTCGCTTTTCGCAGGATCTGTTCCGATTGCTTCAAATCGAAGGCCTTTGTCTCACAAAAGACGTCCACAAAGGGCAAAGGCAGGCGCGGGGCATGAGTCCCCCACCATTCCTTGAGCATCGGCAGCATTGTGTCGCAAACAAGGTCGGTGTAGCCCTGGGGATTATCCCTGAATTCGGGGGCAATCGCATGGGCGCCGAGAAAGGTGAAGGACAGGTCGAGCGGAGTCTCATCGTCCAGGGCAAGCAGTGCCTTGAGCAGACGCAGCTCGGTAGCAGTCTGCAGGCCATAGCCTGTCTTGGCTTCGACGGTCGTCGTTCCATGCGAGAACATCCGCAGCAGGCGCGGGCGCGTCTGTGAAATGAGTGTTTCGATGGAAGCTGTGCGAGTGGCCCGGACGGTCGAAATAATGCCGCCTCCCGAAGCCAGGATATCGAGATATTTGGCCCCGGCCATCTTCATTTCGAACTCGTTGGCGCGGTCCCCACCCCAGATGACATGGGTGTGCGGGTCCACGAAGCCCGGCATAAGCACACAGCCGCTCGCATCGAGCGTGGGCTCGTTGGGATAGGAGGCCCGCAGTTCTGCGGTGGTGCCAACCGCAACGACCTTTTCATCTCGTATAACGACCGCGCCGTTGTCGATGATGCCCAGGGTGCCAAGGGCATGTCCCCGCTGGGGGCCGCCGGCGAGGGTCAGGAGCTGAGAGGCAGAGTGGATGAGCATGGGTAGTGTCCTGTGAACAGTATTCAGTGGGCAGTGGTTGGTAATCAGTGGTCGTGGTGCTATTTAACCACAGAATAAAGGAAAGGGCTTGACAGGCATGCTAAACTATTATTATCTGCAGCGGCTGCCTTAGAAGTGGAGGACTTAATGGAAGATCGTCTTCTGGAATCATTGAGGGAAATCGATCCTGCCGTGCTGACAGAAGTCGTTCGTCAGGATCAGCGCAATTCGTCCTTTGAAATCACCCGATGGTCTATAACGCCTTTAAGTGACAAAGGTGTAATCAACCCTGACGGCTTGTGGCTGTTTCGCGGCGAAGGGCACGATGGTGGGAACTCCCAACCCTGGGCGGTAGTTTTGAAAATCATTGAACGATCAGAGCAGGAGGTGACACCCAATGACCTTTGGTATTGGAAGCGCGAATTACTATGGGCGCAGTCCCAACTCATAGAGCATCTACCCGGTCCGGTAAAGTGTCCCCGTTTCTACCGGGCAGAAGAAACTCCTGACGGTGCCTGGATCTGGCAGGAGCACGTGGAAAATCAACGACCTGATCCATGGTCACTGGACGATTACGCCTTTGCCGCTCATCAGCTCGGGCTCTGGAACGGTGCATATGTACGTGGAACACCTCTTTCTGACAAACCCTGGTTCACGCGGAGACATTATCTTTCCTGGTATACCCAGGCAAATCCCGCACAAGATTTTCAGTTCGTGCTCAACCAAAAGTATATTTTGGGTGACACACGGTCCCGGTACGACCTGCTTTGGTCAGAGCGCGAGTTGTTTTACCGCGTCCTGGAAACACTTCCCCAGACCTTTTCCCATTTTGACAGCCAGCGTCGAAACCTATTTATCCGCAAAGGCAGCGATGGACAGGACGAACTTGTCCTGGTGGATTGGGCAGTATGTGGGCTGGGCCCTCTGGGAGCAGAATTATTTGCTTTAATCGGGATGAGCGCCGCCCTCTTTGAGTGGTCGCCTTCCGATCTGGCCGAGTTGGATCAAGCAGCTTTTGGGAGCTACCTCCATGGCCTGGGGGAAGCGGGTTGGTCAGGAGATACGGATATGATACGCCTCGCGTACACTGCCTGGATGGCTGTATATTTTGGGGTTGTCTTCCCGAACATTGTGGCATTGTGGTGTACGCCCGAAGCCCGTACGAATTCAGTACAGGCATTTGGCTTCGCAGAAGAAGAGGCATTCTTGCAATGGCTGCCGCTTTTTCATTATTCACTGGATTGCGCCGATGAGGCACGATTGTTGATAAAGAAACTGGCACTTCTATAAATCCATCAATTCAAGCGAGTCATACTATTTGAAAGGCCTGGGATATCGTTCAAGCCAGGTGAAATTTCACACTTCGCCTCTGCCCGGATTTGTGATACAAGATGATAGAGACCGAGGCGCAGCATGTGGCTTTTCTACTTATTCTTCATCATCGTTCTCCTCATAGGAGCGATTTATTTCTGGCAGGACATCCGGCCGGAGATCAACACACGCCGCAACCTGGCTGTTCTGGGCGGAGAAGCGCCCACGCTCACGCAGGACGGCATCACCTTCCGCGACTTGAACAAGAACGGGAAGCTCGACCCCTACGAGGACCCGCGGCGTCCCCTTGAGAAGCGTGTCGAAGATCTGCTCGGGCAGATGACGCTTGAAGAGAAAGCGGGTATGCTGTTTCATACCTTGATCGGTATCAACAAGGATGGAAC
>DATAKV010000388.1:0-7700 GCA_036261375.1 Anaerolineales bacterium | reverse complement strand
CTCCTGGGCGGCGTCATCAGGTACGATGCGGATGAAGACCTGTTCCAGTTTTGGCGGGTTGATCCAATTGGGATTGGCCCGGAAAATGATGTGGCTGCCCGACTCCCATTCGCTGAAGACGAAGGGACCCACACCGACGGTCGGCGCCTTGTTCCAGGCCGCATTGTCGATCGTCCCCTCATCTTCGAATACGGGGCGCAGGATATGCTCGGGCAGGACCCAGTCATCGAACATGTAGGTCAGCCAGGGGGCAAAGGGTTCGGTGAGCTGGATAACCAGGGTTGTATCGTTCTCAGCCGTGACGCTTTCCACATAATCCTCGAAGGGGTAGCGGCCGTTGACAACATTCTGGTCCGACATGACCATCTCGTAGCTGAACACAAAGTCATCGGCGGTGACAGGTTCGCCATCGCTCCAGGTCACGTTATCCCGCAGCTTGACGGTGATGGTCTTACCGTCAGCACTCAGTCCGCCATTTTCGGCGGTCGGGATTTCGGCAGCGATCTCAGGTACAGGCTGGTTGTTATCATCGAATGACCACAGGCCCTTGTTCCAGAAATCACGTGTGATGGCCGAGAACCACATCTGTGTATAGAGGTAGTTCAGATTATCAGGTTCCTGGGTAAAGGTAATTGTGGCAGTGCCGCTGAAGGCGTTTTCCTCCGGTGCAGCCACCCCCGCTCCGCAGGCTGCCAGGAGCAGGCTTCCCAGCACGGCAAACGACAGCAATACGTACAGTTTGTATTTCATGGTTCTCCTCCAAGAGAATTGAATCGAGGTACACCAGACGATCAAACGAACGGTTCTCTCTGACAGTCTCCTCCTTTCCTGGGCCAATGAAGGATGGGCCGGACAAGAACGCTGCATGCAGAGACTACCATCTTTTTACGCAGTCACCGTTCTCCAGCGCTGCACTCCAGACTCCACTTCACACCAGACGAATACAACTGTCCGATCCAACTCATTTTAATCCACATCCCGGCTTTTTCAACCTCCCTGCGAACTGGTGCCCCCAACTTCGAGCCAGGACACATTGTCAATTGACGTATTCCCCCAAGAGTACATCGCGCTGTCGGTTTACAAAACTTCAATTCATATAAAAATGGATGAGGCCCCATCCTGCAAGGCATCATCCAATAAAACAATGGATAGCAGCGATCAACTAATGTGAGCCAGCCGGGGGTCGAGGGCATCGCGCAGCCCGTCGCCGAGCAAATTAAAGGATAATACCGTGAGCGCGATCGCAATCCCCGGGAAGAAGACCAGGTGCGGTGCTGTGAACACCTGGTTGCGCTCGGCTCCCAGCATGGATCCCCACTCGGGCGTGGGAGGCTGCGCCCCCAGGCCAAGGAATGAAAGGGCTGCCGCATCAAGGATCGCTGTGGCGATGCCGAGCGTTCCCTGCACGATCAGAGGGGTGAGCGCATTGGGCAGGATGCGGCGGAACAGCACCTGGACCGTATCGCCGCCCAGGGCGCGCGTCGCGGAGACAAATTCCATTTCACGGACCGACAGCACACTGGCGCGCACCACGCGAGCATACGCCGGGATAGAGACAATACCGATCGCCAGCAGGGCATTTTGCAAGCCGGGACCCAGAACCGTGACGATGGCAATCGCCAGCAGAAGGGATGGAAAGGCCAGCAGTACGTCCATCACGCGCATGACTGTGTTATCCACCCAGCCGCCAAAATAGCCGCTCAACGCGCCCAGGACAGTTCCAATGACAATGGCAAAGGAGACCGTGGACAGGCCGATAAAGAGACTCAGGCGCGCGCCATACAGGAGGCGGCTGAATTCGTCACGAATGTTTCCATCCAGACCAAGGATATGCTGGACCTGATCCTTGGGGCATCCAAGCGCGTGGATACAGGGAGGCAGTCGTTTTTGAATGTTTCCTGGATAATCCTTCACATCCAGCATGGACCTGATGGGATCGTAGGGTGCCAGCCAATCGGCCGTGATGGCAACGAAGATCAGGATCCCGAGGATCACCATCCCCACAATAGCAGACTTGCGGCGCATAAGCCGCCGCAGGGTGATGTTCCACAGGCTGTTCGAGTTCAGGGATCGACCTTTGGCGTCGAGTTTTGTGACAGTTTGGAGTTCCTGGGTCATGGCTACGTCAACCGGATCCTGGGATCGAGATAGGCATACGAAATATCCACAATGAGATTCAAAATGACAAAGAATATTGCAATGACAACGGTAAAGGCCTGCACGATGCCATAATCGCGGGCTGTGATGGCTTCATACAGGATGCGTCCCACCCCAGACAGATTGAATACCGTTTCGGTAAGCACCGCGCCTCCGAGCAATCCTCCCAGTGACAGGCCGATGACCGTTACCAGGGGGAGAAGGGCATTGCGGAAGGCATGTTTCATCACCACCACACGTTGCCTGAGACCTTTGGCACGCGCCGTACGGATGTAGTCCTGTCCGAGCACCTCGAGCATGGCCGAACGCGACATACGTGCGATCAATGCCATGGGGATGGTTCCCAATGCAAGCGCTGGCAGGATCAGGTGGGTGAAGGCATCCTTGACGAGTTTGAAGTCGGAGCTCAACAGGCCATTCAGAACATTCATGCGGCTGATGAAATTAAGAATGGTAAACGTGGTCGTACCCGGAGTCAGGTTTAGATTCCATACTTCATAAAATGGAACGGGGATCAATCCGGGCGAAAGCCTGCCCGAGGGAGGCAGTTGGAAAGGTGTATCCTTCAAAGCCAGGGCAAAGATATATGCAAGCATCAAGCCCAGCCAGAAGACAGGCATCGATACTCCCATATTGGCCCACAGCATGGTCAGCACGTCTATCCAGGAATTGTGTTTGACCGCCGAGATGACTCCCAGCGGCACCCCGACCAGGATGCTGACAACCAGCGCAGCCATACTCAGCTCCACGGTGATAGGCAGTCGTTCGATCAGCAGCTCTGTGACCGGCTTGGAAAAGCGGAACGAACGGCCGAAATCGCCATGAACGATTTCATTTACATAATGACCGAATTGAATAAGAATGGGTTTATCCAGGCCATGTCGGCGAATGAATTCGTCGCAGACAATATCCGTGGCTTTTTCCCCCAGGATGGCGCGGCATGGATCGCCAGGGATCACACGCCCTAAAACAAACGTTGCAAATAATATCCCAAAGAGTACAGGTATGCTGAGTAGAATACGGCGCAGGATGTAAGTGGTCATTGATTTTCAGGCTTCTCCCGGCGGGCAAGCCCGCCGGGAGAAGGAGAACATAAAGTTGAATTATTGGGGAGGAGCGTTCAAGAAGGGTCCAAACAGACCACTCCAGTAGGAGAATGCACCGGTATTCCCAACATGAAGCGGATGAGCTGCATCCCACTGCATAACAAGCGAGGTTACAACATCATTCGCATCGAGCGAGGAGCCGTCATGGAACAATACACCCTGACGCAGGTTGAATGTCCACTCGGTCAGGTCCTCGTTGGCTTCATAGGACTCGGCCAGACCAGGCTCTACTACCGTGCCGCCGATTTCGTATCCAAGCAGGGATTGGGTCACCTGTTCACAGGCCCGCAGGGACTCGCCGTCGGTCTCGTCTGCGCAGTACAGGGAGATCGGTTCAGCGTTCTGCATCCAGACGAAGGTATCCTGTCCAGGAATGCCCGTCACGGCGAAGTTCTCGTTGCCAAGCGGACTGGCATGAGCGCCCTCGACAGCCGCCTTATAGGCTACACCAGAGCCGCCCCACGCAACCGGGATCATCGGGACATGCTGTTTGATGGCATTGTTGGCTGCCTCATAGTGAGGAGCGCGCTCCTCATCAGAAGAAAGCTGGGCGCCTGCTTCGATCGGTTCGACAATGTCATCGAACTTGTCACCAAACTGGTCAGAAGAACCGGCACCGAAGTGATAACCCAGGAAGTTGGTCTGATCCGGATAGTCAGCGCCCCAGCCGAGCAGGTGCAAACCGGTCAATTGTCCGGAGTCAGCCGCATCCAGGAACGCACCGGATTCCATCACCTCGATGTTGACGGTGATGTTCAGGTTTTCCGCCAGCTGGGCCTGGATGTCCTGGGCAACAACGTTCGGGTCAGGCAGGTAGCCGCGCACAACGTCGCGGTAGTTCAGGACAGTCTCGAAGCCATCGGGGTAGCCAGCCTCCGCCAGTAAAGCGCGGGCGGCTTCGACATCGAACTCGTACCACTCTTCACCGACACAACCGTTCGGGATGGCACAAGGTGTGAAGTGCGAAGCAACAGACGATCCAGGGGGATAGAAATTATCCACAATGCGGGCGCGGTCGATGCCCATGGCGATCGCCTGGCGGACCTGCTCATTCGCAAGCGGGTTGGTGCTGTTATCAAAGCCTTCGGCCTGCGGGTTGTTGTTGAAACCAATGTAGAAAATGCTCAACGCTTCGCGCGGGATCAACTGCAGGTTTTCGTCTGCCTCAATCGTGGCGAAATCATCCGGGCCGGGATTGTCGATTGCATCCACTGTACCAGACTGGAGCTCGAGCAAACGCTGTGCCGATTCAGTGCTCCAGCGGAATACCAGGGTCTGGTTCAGCGCGGGCTCACCCCAGTAGTCATCGAAGCGGGTGAAGACGACCTGGTTGCCGCGTTCCCACGATTCGAGCCGGTACGGTCCGGTACCGATCGGGTTTTCCAACGGGGCGCCGCCGGTCGCTTCAAGATGCTCAGCCGGCTGGATCGCAAAGGAGCTGAATGCGATCTTGGACGGGAAGGCAGGGTCAGGCACACAGAGAGTGAACTTGACAGTGAATTCATCCACCGCTTCGATGGATTTGATTTCACCGCCGTACTCACAATCGGGTGACTCGACCATCATGCCTTCATAGGCGGAAGGGGCTTCGGTTGCCGGGGCTTCCGTGGCAGGCGCTTCAGTCGGCGCGGGGGCTTCGGTTGCCGGCTCTTCAGTAGGTGCCGGCTCTTCGGTGGTCGGAGCACCGCCACCACATGCTGCAAGCACCACGGTGGCGATCAACAGCATCGAGAGTAATACAAATAGGTTGCGTTTCACGTTTCTCCTCCAAGAGAAATTAAGGTAGGGTTTCATCTGCATAAGTAGGGGAATCGGGAAAAAACTTGTGGTGCGGCACCTCCTTCCGAGTGGTGAGCAGATTATACAGCAAAAAGAACTTTAGTGAACGGGCAGCGGCATGCCGAACCCATTTAATACGACTGCAGAGGGGTCTTTGGGCCACAACCCCGGAATTTTTGTGCCGCACGACGGGCATGTCCCCTCGGCAGTAATGCGGTATTCCTGGATAATGTATCCACGTCTATGGATCAGACGGTGGTTGCACTGCGGGCAGAAGGTATCTTCATACTCTCCCACCTGGCCTGGCAGGTTCCCAGCATAGACGAACTTCAGTCCGGCTTCCTTCCCGATTTCGGCTGCACGCTGGAGTGTCTTCGAGTCGGTGTTATCGGGATCGGTCATCTTGTAATCCTTGTGGAAGGCGGTCACATGCCAGGGAATATCCCCCGACACGCCGGCGATAAAGCGCGCCGCATCCCATAGCTCTTCATTGGAATCGTTGAAGCCCGGAATGATAAGCGTAACAATTTCCACCCATAAACCCATGTCATAAGCGCGTTTGATCCCATCCAGCGTGTTCTGCAGGACGCCGCCCAATTTGCGGTAGTTCTTGTCCTGCATGCACTTCAGGTCCACCTTGTAGGCAGAGATATACGGGCGGATGTACTCCATTACCTCCGGAGTGTTGTTTCCATTTGAAACGTAGGCGCACATCAGTCCGGCAGCTTTGGCCTCCTTGAAAATGTCCACGGCCCACTCGCTGGTGATCAGCGGCTCGTTGTAGGAGGAGACTACCGTGGAGGCCTGAGTCCCTTGCGCAAAGCGCACCATTTCCTTGGGTGTCGTTTTTCGGATGTAGTTAATTGAAATATCTGAAGCAGGATCACGCATTGCTTGCGATGTTAAAAAGTTTTGGCAGTAACCGCAATGGAAATCACATCCCAGCATTCCGAATGTAAGCGCGTTCGATCCAGGCATCACGTGGAAGAATGGCTTTTTCTCGATGGGATCGCTTTGCAGGGCCGCCACATAGCCATGCGGTACGCGCAGTTCTCCGCCCTGGTTGAAGCGCACCTGACAAATGCCGCGCTTGCCCTCCCGGATCTTGCAGCGATGTCCACAGGCGTAGCATTCAATGGTATTGTCCGACAGTTTTCGATACAGCTCCCCGGTTACCGTTAATTGATCAAGGGTTTCGCCAATTGTCCTAGCCATATCTACCTTCAACTTTCTTCTGGGTTCCTCTCTTATAATACATCATATGCTTACCGTTTGCATCCAGGCCGGCGGCCGGTCTTCCCGGATGGGAGAGGACAAAGCGCTCAAGCCCTTTCTGGGACGCCCCCTCATTCAACGCGTGGTGGATCGATTGTCGCCGGTCGCCGACGAAGTGATCGTGACGACCAACCGTCCCGAAGACTATGCCTTTCTCGGGCTGCGCCTCCTGCCGGACCTCAAGCCGGATCGCGGTCCCCTGGGCGGCCTCTACACGGCGATCGCTTCCGCCTCGCATCCCCTGGTTGCGGTGGTCGCCTGCGACATGCCCTTCGCCTCAGCACTTCTCATCGAAGCGTCCGCCCGGCTGATGGACCGGGAGGAGGCCGATGTGATCATCGCCAGGACAGAGGAAGGCTACGAGCCATTCCATGCCCTCTACCGCCGTGAGACCTGTCTGCCCGCCATCGAAGCAGCCATCCAGGCCGATCAGTGGAAGGTCATTGCCTGGTTTCCGCACGTCAAGGTACGCATCCTAACAACGGATGAAATTCAGCAGTACGACCCGGCCGGCCTTGCTTTCTGGAATGTTAACACACCGGAAGAATTTATCCAGGCAGAAACGATCGCTCGTACTCGAGTAATCTAAAACGGGTGGACAGAACGCTGAATTCTTCTCTGAGCTAACCATCCAACTTAATCTTGTTGGAGTACTACCGCACAATAAGCACAGGGCAGGGGGCATAGGAAACCACCTTCTGGCTGGTGCTCCCGAGGACCAGGCCGGGCAGTTTACCCAGCCCGCGCGCTCCCATGATGATGACATCGCTGTTGCGCGTCCTGGCCAGTTCGATGATGGTTTCTGCCGGGTTGCCTTCGATCATCTCCGTATAGATCTGGGCCGAGACGTTCCAGACCACCTGCACGACGCGGTCGATGACCTCCTCCGTCTCGACGATGCGGGTATTGACGGCGTTCTGCATGTAGGGATCGCCGAGGTGTACGGGAATCGCATCATAGGCGGCGACGATCCGCAGCGTTTGGGAGTTCATCGCGTTCGCCAGGCTGGCTGCCATACGAGCCGCGTTCATGGAATGTTCCGACCCGTCGACGGCCAGCAGGATGTTCTCAAACATGGTGTGTCCTTTCGGTGGAGTACAATAATCGAAGTATACAATCAATCCGGTCCATATTCAAACCCAGGAGTTGGTTCATGTCCATCGACCCGAATCTTGTCCGCCAGCAGTTCCCTTCGCTCGATCGTCCGGCCATTTTTTTGGACAACCCGGCCGGGACGCAGATCGCCCGCCAGAGCCTCGACCGCATCAACCGCTATCTGCTGGAATGCAACGCCAACCACGAGGGAATGTTCGAGACCAGCCGCCGGTCGGATGAAATCCTGCACGAGGCCCATGCTGCCATGGCCGATTTTCTAAATGCCTC
>DATAKV010000384.1:0-4111 GCA_036261375.1 Anaerolineales bacterium | reverse complement strand
TCTACCGGGACGAGTTCACCGGGTATTCACTTGTCAAATTCCAGCAGGACCTGCTGGCCGGTCTTACGGTTGCTGCAGTGGCGCTGCCGCTGGCGCTGGCGTTCGGGGTCGCTTCAGGCGCCTCGGCCGCGGCGGGTCTGGTGACGGCCATCCTTGCGGGATTCATTATGGGAGCCCTCTCCGGCGCACCTTTCCAGATCAGCGGACCGACCGGGGCTATGTCAGCGGTGCTGATCGTGCTGGTCTCACGCTACGGCCTCGAAGGGATCTGGGTGGCAGGCCTGCTCTCGGGTGCGGCCCTGCTGATCATTGGACTGCTGCGCCTGGGCCGCTTCATTGCCTTTATCCCGTCGGCCGTCATCAGCGGATTTACATCGGGCATCGCCCTGATCATTTTCATCGGCCAGATCGATAACCTGCTTGGGATTCAAACGCCCGCCACCGAAACGGCCGCCCAAAAGCTGCTGGGGTACTTCAATGGCGGATTCACGCCCGATTTCCAGACAGTTCTCCTAGGCTTCGTGGTCATCGGCACCATGGTTTTCATGCCCCGGAAATGGACGGCGCGTTTCCCTGCATCCCTGCTGGGTATCATCCTGGCGGCGCTTCTAAACTGGCTCCTGGCCGGACCTGCACCGGTGATCGGTATTATCCCTCAGACCCTGCTGCTGGATGCGCGCCTGAGCCTGGCCAATATCCCCTGGTCGAACCTGCCCGATTTCATTGCACCCGTTCTCACCATCACCGCGCTGGGAGCCGTGGAATCCCTGTTGTGTGGAGCTGTCGGCTCCAACATGACCGGGGTCCGTTTGCAGGCCAACCAGGAATTGATCGCCCAGGGCATCGGAAACATGATCATACCCTTCTTTGGCGGCGTCCCGGCGACGGCGGCTATAGCCCGCTCGAGCGTGGGGATCAAGTCGGGCGGGCAGACCCGGCTGGTCAGCATTATCCACGCCCTGGGGCTGCTGCTCTCGATGTTCCTGCTCACTCCCCTGATGGAGCGCATCCCGCTTGCGGCGCTGGCCGGCGTCCTGATGGTCACCGCCGTCCGCATGAACGAATGGGAGGCGATCCGCTTCATTTTCGGCAAACGCTTCAAGACCGACATGATCGCCTTCACCATCACGATGCTGGCAACCATCGTCCTCGACCTGACCCAGGCCATCCTGATCGGGTCGTTCCTGGCGGGGGCGGTCTTCCTGAACAAGATCGCCAGCATCGACATCGACGTCCAGGAAGTGGATGCAGATAAGCTCCGCCAGCGCGGTATCGAGACAGCAGGCAAATGCCAGCACGTGCGGGTCGCCTTTTTGACCGGCCCCCTTTTCTTTGCGGCAACCGGCCAGTTCAACGAGGCTTTTTCCAACCTGGGCGATACTCATGCCCTGATCCTCTCGATGCGCGGCGTGTCGCTGATCGATACGGCGGGCATAGAAGCCATCCACCGCCTGCACGAGCGATTAGACAGGCAGGGAGGTACACTGATGTTCGCAGGGGTTCACGACAATGCCCGGAACATGATGGATCGCGGCGGATTAGTAAACGCCATAGGTGAGCATAATTTCTTCTGGTCCAGCGACCAGGCGATTGTGGAAGCGGAGAAACGCGGCTGCAGGTTTTGTTAGCTGGAGCAGGTCCAGGGGAGAGGGAAGCGCGTATAATCTCCCCAACCGGAGGTGACCCATGCCTATCCACCAGACCGCTTATTTTGTCGTCCGTGATGATGCCCGGGTGGTATGCGAAAAAATCATACATGAGTTTGTGGAATATGTGAGGGATAACGAACCAGACACCCTGCTCTATACGTCCCTGCAGGAGAAGGAAAACCCCAATCACTTTCTGCATTACTTTATCTTCCGGGACGAGAATGCACGGGACCGGCATGCCCGTTCGGAGGCCGTAAACCGCTTTACGAGCATCCTGTATCCCAACCTGATCGCGCCGGTGGAGTTCACGGAGTACCTGATGTTCGCAGATACCAGGTAATTCCATCTTGAGGAAAACATGACCAACAACGTTCTACACTGGGGGCTGCTCTCCACGGCGCGCATTAGCCGCGCCTTGCTCCCGCCTCTTCAGGCTTCCAAACGAAACCAGCTCCTGGCGGTCGGCTCCCGGTCCAAGGACGCGGCCGACTCATATGCGCGCGAGTGGAAGATCCAGCGCGCCTATGGCTCGTATGAAGAGCTCCTGGCCGACCCGGAGATCGATGTGATCTACAATCCGCTGCCGAACCACCTGCATGCCGAGTGGACGATCCGGGCTGTGGAGGCAGGCAAGCATGTGTTGTGTGAAAAGCCGCTCGCCCTGAGCGTGGACGAAGTGGACGCGGTCCGGGCAGCTGCCCAAAAGCACGGACGGATTGTCGCCGAAGCCTTTATGTACCGCCACCACCCGCAGACCCTGAAAGTGCAGGAGCTGGTAAAAAGCGGCTCTCTCGGGACCCCGAAGCTTATTCGCGGCTCATTCAGTTTTGTGCTCTCCGACCAGGGGAATGTGCGGCTGAAACCGGAGTACGGAGGCGGGAGTATCTGGGATATTGGCTGCTACCCCATCAGCTACGCACGCACTGTCCTCGGGGAGGAGCCGCTCGAGGTCTTTGGCTGGCAGGTTACCGGCCTGACCGGGATCGACGAGACCTTTGTCGGGCAGATGCGATTCGACCGGAACGTCCTGATGCAGTTCGACAGTAGTTTTGTGATCCCCTTTCATGCCTTTATGGAGATAGTCGGAAGCGAGGGGACGCTCAGCGTCCCGCATCCGTTCAAGCCGGAAACCGACGAAAAGATCTTCCTGACGCGCGAGGGCAGGACCGAAACCATCAAGATCAAGGGACAGGAGCTCTATCTCGGCGAGGTGGAAGACATGGCCGATTCGATCCTGCTCGGGAAAGAGCCGCATATTTCCCTCGACGACAGCCGCAGCAATGTCAAAACCATCAAAGCCCTGCTGGAATCGGCTCAGACGGGCAGGTCGGTGAAAATCAGCTGACCCTGCGAAGGTTGTTCACCGGTCATTCCAGATTCTTTTGGCCGGCCTGCGCAGGGTTGCCGCTGGAAGTTTCTGGTACACTTGCGTCATTCTTTTCCGGAGGACCCTTCATGGATTTACACAACACAGACGATTCTGTCACCCGCCGCATCCGGGCCATGAACGATCGTTTATCAATGCTCAAAGGGAACGACCTGTACTTTTACAACCAGGCCGTGGAGGAGATGCTCAGCGACTCGAAAGTTCGCGTGCGCGGACGGGTGATGGGCATGTATGCCTCCTACAGCTACCTGGGACTGGTGGGTCATCCGCGCATAAATGAGGCGGCGAAGAAAGCAGTGGACAAATTTGGAACCGGCACGAACGGTGTCCGGACCCTGGCCGGGACCCTGACGATCCACGACGAGCTGGAAGAGACGATTGCAAATTTCAAGCACACGGAGGCGGCCATCACCTACACCTCCGGATATGCCACGAACCTGACCGTCATCTCGACCCTGATGGGGCGCGGCGATTACATCTTCTCGGACAAGCTGAACCACGCCTCCATCGTCGACGGCTGTCTGATGTCGGGAGCCGAGTTCCGCCGCTTCCGCCACAATGATATGGCCCACCTCGAGGGGCTGCTCCGCAATGCACCGCCGGATGTTGCCAAGCTGGTGATCGCCGATTCCGTCTTCAGCATGGACGGCGATATCATCGACCTGCCGAAGATGCTGGAATTGTGCAAGCAATATAAAGCCTGGCTGATGATCGACGAAGCGCACTCGGTGGGGGTGCTCGGCGAACGGGGCACCGGCATCGAGGAATATTTTGGCCTCGGGGATGTGATTGACATCAAGATGGGGACGCTGAGCAAGACCATCCCATCGGTGGGTGGTTATGTAGCAGCCCGCAAGGAAATCATCAGCTATCTGCGGCATGCCAGCCGGGCCTACATTTTCTCCGCGGCGCTGCCGCCCGCCCAGGCCGCGGCGGCCAACGAAGCGTTCAAAGTCATTCTCGACGAGCCGTGGCGTATCGAGCGCCTCAACCAGAACACGAAGCAGTTCATCGGCGGCCTCAAGAGCATGGGATTCGACACCATGCTGACCGAGACGGCCATCGTCCCGGTGCT
>DATAKV010000341.1:0-4004 GCA_036261375.1 Anaerolineales bacterium | reverse complement strand
TGCTCGCGCACGCCAAAGCGCAGGTAGCGCCCTGCAGGATTATCCTTCTGGAAATCGCCAGCCTCGTCGAACTTGGTATTGTTGGACGGCGTCAGGTCAGCAGAGCCGCCGACGAGCTCGGGAAGCTGCCTGGATATGGCATCCAGCACCTTTCCGGAGGAGGCACGCGTGGCCATCCCTTTGGCATCGACCGGGAAGGTGGGCAGGTCGACATCCCAGTTTTCCGGTAGTTGGCCGCTCAAACGCCGCTCCAACTCCGCACCCAATGCAGGATGCATCCGGGTGTAAGCTTCCAAGCGCATCTGCCAGTCAGCTTCGCGTTCGCGGCCGCGCTCGACCGCCTCCCGATAGAACTCCATCACATCACCGGGGATCAGAAAACGCGGCTCGACAGGCCAGCCCAGGTTTTCCTTGGCGGCTTTCAGTTCTTCCTCACCTAGCGGCTCGCCGTGTGCCTTGGCCGTCCCCTGGCGCTTGGGTGATCCAAACCCGATGGTCGTTCGCACTGCGATCAGGGAGGGACGCGGGTCTGCTTTAGCGGTGCGGATCGCGGCATCGACCACTTCGACGTCATTCCCATCCTCCACCTGCTGTACATGCCAATGATAGGCTTCGAAACGAGCACAGCGGTCTTCGGTGAAGGCCAGGTCGGTGGAGCCGTCGATTGAGATGTGGTTGTCATCATACAGGTAGATGATCCGGCCGAGCTGTAAATGTCCCGCCAGCGAGGCAGCTTCGGAGGACACTCCTTCCATTAAGTCGCCATCGGTCACAATCCCATAGATGTAGGACTGGATGATCTCGTGTCCCGGCTGGTTGAAAGTCGCGGCCAAGTGCGTGGCTGCGATGGCCATGCCCACGCCGGTGGCGAATCCCTGCCCGAGCGGGCCGGTTGTGGTTTCCACGCCGGGAGTAAGACCATATTCCGGATGTCCCGGGGTTTTGCTTTCGAACTGGCGAAAATTGCGGATCTCGTCGAGCGGCAGCTCGTAGCCCGTCAGGTGAAGAAGCGAGTAGAGCAGCATGGAGCCATGCCCGCCCGAGAGAATGAAGCGGTCACGGCCCGCCCATTTGGGGTTACGGGGATTATGACGCAGGTGGCGCGTCCAGAGTGTGTATGCCATTGCTGCAGCTCCCATGGGAAGCCCGGGATGGCCAGAATTTGCCTGTTGAACGGCATCCGCAGATAGAAAGCGGAGGGTATTGATAGCACGTACTTGAAGGTCGTCTGTCATAGAAATCCTGCCTGAATGAGATGCTTCCATTTTACCATCGGCCCATCGGGGATATAATCCGGGTATTCTTTGCTCGTCTGGAGAGTACATTGCATCACTATACCTCGATCGCCGAACAATTCACGCCCCGGGTCCGGGTTCTGGATGTGCGTGAGTTTGGGAACGGTAATATCAATGACACGTACATCGTCACCACCGACTCTAACGAGGAAACCTATTTTGTATTACAACGCATCAATACCCAGGTCTTTAAACAGCCCCAGCTGATCATGCAGAATATGCGCCTGTTCACGGAACACATGCGCCGGCGCGCCCGTGAAGAGACGCATCTCTGGGAAATACCGCATGTCCTCAAAACGAAGCAGGATCAGGATTTTTTCATCGACGGGGAGGACAACTTTTGGCGCGCCATCAGCTACGTGCACGGAGCGCGCTCATTCGACACCATCAACGATCTCCACCACGCTCGCGAAGTGGGACATGCTCTGGGTACCTTCCAGCGCCTGATCAGTGACCTGCCGGTCGAATTGCTGGCAGATACGCTGGAAGGTTTTCACATCATGCCCCGCTATCTTCAGCAGTATGATCAGTCCTTTTCTCACAACGGACACATATCGAGTCCCGAGGTCCGTTTTGGAATGGAGTTCATCGCGGAGCGGCGCGCCTGGGCGCCTATCCTGGAGGAAGCGCGGCGGAATAGGAAATTACAATTGCGCCCCATTCACGGCGATCCCAAGGTCAACAATGTGATGATCGACGAATCGAACGGGCGCGCCATCAGCCTTGTCGATCTGGACACGGTCAAACCGGGTCTCATTCACTATGATATCGGCGACTGCATGCGCTCAGGCTGCAACCCCCTCGGCGAAGAAACGGAGCAATGGGAGAGGGTTCGCTTCGAGCCTGAAATCGGTGAGGCGATCCTGACCGGCTACCTCACCCAGGCACGTCTCTTCCTGACCGGAGCCGATTACGAGTACCTGTTCGATTCGATACGATTGCTGGCGTTCGAGCTCGGTGTACGCTTCTTTACAGACTACCTGGCGGGAAATGTGTACTTCAAAGTGAAGCACCCGGAGCATAACCTTTTGCGAGCGCTTGTCCAATTCAAGCTGACCGAATCCATCGAAGCTCATGAAGCGGAGATCCGCAGCATCATCCAAAGCATGGTCAGCCGGGCGGTATGACGGAGCACTTTTTTTCGCTCGTACCTTTCCCGGAGCTGGATATCCCCGACATCGCCATCTCCGGATCGATTGCCCGCGATCATCATGTATTGACCGTTCACTATTCCCTGGTGGGGGATGTTGAACGCATTTCGATACCGGCTGCGGTCCCTCAGCCCTCGCGTCAAAGCGAGCTCTGGACGTCCACCTGCTTCGAGTTCTTTCTCGCCATTCCCGACCGGCCTGAATATTGGGAGTTCAACCTGTCACCCTCCGGCAACTGGAATGTCTTCCAGATGGATGCCTATCGCCGCGCTGGATTTCGCGAAGAAGCCCGGATCGACAGACTGCAGATTACCTCTCGACACAGCCGAGAACAATATGCTCTGGAGGGTGTCGTGGACCTACATCCGATCCTTGCATGGGATGAACCGATCCGTGCCGGGGTCACGAGCGTGATTCAAACCATTCAGGGTGGTGAAACGTACTGGGCACTGGTCCATCCCGGTCCGGAGGCCGATTTTCATTTGCGTGAAAGCTTCATCCTTCCCCTCTAGCTCCATGCAAAACTCAAGGGAAAAACTGGCGGACTTTACGGCCCTGAGCCTGTGGATCGTCACGAGCCTAGTAATGGCTGCCATCGCCTTTCTGGAATATGGACAGGATTTCCGGGGGTATTATGCAGCCGCGCGCGTCCTCCTGGATGGAGGCAATCCCTATGACTATATCCAGGTTTCTAGCGTGTTGCTGGAGGTCACCGGCCGGGCAGGCAACAATCCATTCTATTACCCGCTTTGGTTCGGGTGGCTGGTCACGCCGCTCAGCCTGCTGCCCTTTCAGATTGCCCGCGCTGTTTGGATGCTCCTCAACCTAATCCTCTGGCTCTTCGGGTTGATCCGCATGCAGCAGTTTCTGGGTTTCCCCCGGCCTGGATGGCGCGGCTGGCTGGCCCACCTTCTGGCAACTTTTATATTCGCCTGGACCACCTGGAAATTCGAGCAGACGGGCATCCTGTTGTTTGTCATCGCTGTCGAAGTGTTGATCGCATACCAGAAGGGGCAATGGAACCGCCTGGGGGTTTTCCTGGCGCTTGCCCTGATCAAGCCAAATGTGATGTTGATCCCTGTCGCATCGATTAGCATCTGGCTGGTCCGCAGGCAGATCCGGCGGCCTGTAATCATCGCTCTTATTGCTTTCGTAGGATTAGTTCTTCTGACAACTGCGCTTACCCCCGGATGGTACCAACCCTTTTTCCAACCCGGGTTCGGCGAAGGCCTTAGCGTCGTCCTGGATGGACCTAGCCAGGTCACCGGCACGCGCCTGAACACAACCCTGCTTGACTGGTTGAAGTGGTTCGCGGTTCCGGAATCCGTACGCATTGTGATGTATGGGGTTGTCGCGCTGATCGGAGTCTGGGTTTTGATCCGGGCTGTCTGGAAATCAGAAACGATCCTGGAAGTGATGGTGGCATCCCTGCTGGTGTCCTTTGCCATCACTCCCTATGCCCTGCAGTACGATTATCCTCCCCTGACGATCATTCTATATTGGGCGATGGCATTTTCGAGCCGCGCAGGGTCGAAGGTCATCCCGGCACTGGTACTTC
>DATAKV010000375.1:0-7941 GCA_036261375.1 Anaerolineales bacterium | reverse complement strand
TTGCTCGCTGTATTTGGACAGTTCCGTAAGTGTGGGGATTCCCGCGTATATCAAAGCGCCTCGGGCAGGTGCGCTGAGCAGCGAAAGAAAGCCACTCTCAGGTTTATCTTCTGAAGCACAGGTCGGACATGAGGGGCAGTCGGAGCTTTTGTAAAACTTGTGTCCCCTATCGCAGATGTTACGTTTTATTGACGGCATACATATCCTTGTCAGAAAATTTAAGGTTAGCACTGTTCATATGTCTTTGTTCACAACCGCACCGCTTTTCGAAGAAATCCAAGCATAGCTGTGTTGAACTGCTCCGGCCTCTGCAGGGGAGCAAAGTGGCTGACGCCCTGGAGATAGACAAACTCGGCGCCCGGAATGCTCTGGACGAGATAGTCAGCGTGCTCGCGTTTGATGAACTCGTCATGCTCGCTATGCACGATCACGACCGGTGTGTGGATTCGGGCCAGATCATCCGCCGAGTAATTGGGCTGAGTTTTTTGCATCAGGCCGACCGCTTCGGAAAATGCTTCAAACTGGTCCGGGGTGGAAGAAAGTTGCGCGTAGTCCCTAACGTGACGGTTCAAGCACCTGCCAATGATGGGAGTTAACTCAAATTCCTTTGTGCCGCTTGGGTCCATATTGCAGGCGAAGAAAAAGACACCGTCCGCACGCCGGGGTGCTTTGGAAGCAAGGACCAGGGCCGTGCAGGCCCCGTCGCTCCAGCCTATAAATCCAGCCTTTTCGATCTGCAGGGCGTCCATCACGGCCAGAACATCGGAGGCCATCAGCTCATAGGAATAGGGCTGATCGTCGCGCGTGCTGCGTCCATGGCCGCGGCTGTCGATCGTCACGGCGCGATAGCCGCTCTGTACCAGCGCCGGGACCTGGTAGCCCCAGTTGCCGCTATGCCCGAGTCCGCCGTGGAGCAGGATCACAGCCGCGCCGGAACCAAAAGATGCGTACCCGATCCGGGCGCCGGCATGCTCCACATAGCCCTGTCCATCTGGTTCCGGCAGTGAAAGGCCATCCGCTTCGAAGCGGATCAGGTCATCATCATGAATATCCATTGGACTACTTCTTCAGCGTGCAGAGCGCCTGGCGGATCTCACCGAGGTGGTATGCTGTATGCACCACGATCGACAGTGCGCCGCCGACGGTATCCTCATTCCACGTCGGGTTTTCATGGAAGAGCTTGTCCATGCGCTGGTAGGCATCCCAAAGCTTGCGCTTGTAGTCCTCCCATTCCTCCGCGGTGACCTTTTCCACAGTGCGCCAGATGTAGGCCCAGTCACGGGGACTATCATCGCCCTGCAGGGCATAGCGCTCGAACGATTCGATGTAGAACGTCACATGCGCCACCTGGGCAGCGAGCGAAGCGCACTTGCCTCCCACCGGGATGGATGCCTCCTCGGCGGAGATCGTCTGGAGCGTTTCGAAAAGCGACGTACCTTTATCCAGGTAGATGCCGTGGTGTTTGGCTTCGAACGTCTCCTCCATCAATTGAAAAAGGTTGGCTGTAAAATCCTGTGTTTTTTCCATTTATCCGGCTCCTTCATAAGCTGCTTTTAGCCAGGCGACCAGCTCGGCATCCACGTCCTTCACATCGTTCAGGTTGACGATGTAGCTGCACATGCTGCCCTTCGGCTGCTCCAGCAGGCGTGGATTCTTCTCGAAATCCCTGGCATTGATTCCTACTTCAAAACGAGTGTTCGTTTTCGGACCGATCATGGCGAACTGCTTCTTCCGCCGCAGGCTGACATAGCCTTTCTTTGGCGCGATTTCAAACTCGCCGAATTTATGAATTTCTTTTATGAGCTTCTCGTGGATCGGACGGAAACCGGCCTTCGCGCCGCTGTAGATCTCATACAGGACCTTGTCTTCAGCTTTGCCTTTGGCGGCTCGCTGCCCGTCCGATTTGAGCACCGCGTGGACCAGGGCGTTCGCGTCGCCGTGACCCAGTCCCAGCTCGCGTTTGAGATAGTCGCGGATCTCTCCGTGTTTACTCAATCCACTCTTGTGGATGATGGCGGCCAGTTCGTCGAACGTTTTGCCGGTCTTCTTCTGGATATTGTCCAGTTGGGTCTGCATGGCTTTATCAAGACTACTCATGATGCACCTCCTTATTGCCAAAGTCCAAGGATCAGGCCGATCAGCGTGAAATAGACGGTAATAAAGCCGCCGTTGATCAATATGTATCTCCATGATCGCCGCTCGAACAATGCAATGACGGCGAAGATCATCGCCGCCCAGCCAAAGCCGGCCAGGAACCCGGCCATCGCGCCCCAGGCGGGGGTGGTATTGCCATCTCCGAGGAAGAAGGCCAGGTTGTAGGACATGACCAGGGCCAGGAGGAACGTCAGCCCGTAGGTCTTGAGCGGGTTCGTCTGCGAAAGCTGCTCCTCGCTTAGCCCCGTTTCCTGCCGCCATCCCCTGTAGAAAAGCAGGGGAGAGTACCAGAGTGCGCCAAGCGCCAGGTTAGCCAGCGCACCGACAAAGACGGCCGGGTGGTTGATCGTAACGTTTTCCATTTGTGCCTCCTGTTTAATAATGGATGGATTCGAGCGTAATCCTACAGGAGACCCATGGGCCGGTATTGGAAAAAATTTACCTCACAGTACGGGTACGTAATTAAGGGTATCTGTTTTTCGCCGGATATATTCGCCCGGTGTAAAACCCGAGAAATTCCTGAATTCATGGATGAAGTGCGATTGGTCGTAGAACCTGTTCCGAAGGGCGATCTCGCTCCAGTGGGTGGAGGTCCCCCGATCGATCTCCAGGACCGCCTGCTGGAAGCGCATGATCTTCATGTATTGCTTGGGTGCCACGCCTACCTGATTCTTGAACAGGCTGATGAAATGCTTTTGCGAGTAGCCGATCTGTTCGCTGACCTTCTGGAAGCGGATACCCGGTTGGTTCACAACCATAGACAGGGCAAAGTCTATGCAGCGTGAGGCAGGGTCTGGGGAGAGTGAGGCACCTGCGCGCTGCAGCAGGAATCGTTCAACGGTTGAAAACATCCACTCCACAGATGGGCAGGCAAGCAGCTGCTCCCGCATGTCGAGAATCCCTTGTCCCAGGACGATTTCCGCTTCCACGACCCAATCCAGCAGCTCGTTCATCGGCAGAGGGTAGAACGGATGAGCCTTCCCTTTTTTGAACGCCACGATCAGCATTTTACTGCCCTTGCCCGAGGGGATGGTGATCGGACGTGTCCTCACCCCGCTGACCCAGGCGCGCCGGCAGATCTGGGTCTCTTGGAGTGTTTCGTTGTCGTAGATATACTGGGGTGTATCGCTCAGGTTGATGATCAGCTCCGTGTTGCCATCGGGCAGGAACCGGTCCATGGTGTGGACCGGTTCGAGTCCATCGTAGTAGATCAGGGCGTTGATGAATTCATCAAGTGGAAAAGTGGGGATATGGACTTGCAGCATCGTTTGGTTTAAGTGGATAATTCCGCCCCAAATTATAGAACATTATTTCTACGAGTGCAACATCTTCTTCGAGCTCTTTTCGCCTTTGCGGTTTTTTCGTCCGGCTTTATTCTGGCTCCAGATTCATCAGGAAGAGACCATGAATGCCGCCGACAACCGCTCCCGCAGCAAATAAAGCTCCCGCCATGATCAGCACGGATTGCCACAACGCAGGCACGTTGAACGCCATGTCGATCCCCCAGAAAATGACCGGCATGCCAAGGGTCCAGGCCAGCATATTGGCAGGGATCCACAGGCCGGCGCGGTGTACCCTTTTGCGGAGAACAAGCCACTGGGCAAACGACAGCACCGCGCCGCCCACTGCGCCCATGCCTGCTGCCAGCAGGAGCACGACCCACTGGGCAGGCTCCTCCACAGGTCCGCTGGATGCAGTTGCTTCGCCCAGGCTCATGATCGTCGAGGGCAGATAGCCCAGCACGTAGGCGACCAGCGCGCCGATGAAGGTACCGCGCCACCACTCCAGGCGGCCAATGGAGGGAAAGCGCGGCTGCATCGCCCACCACTGCGCCAGCCCGACGACCGTCGCTTCGACCGCGCCGCTGAGAACCGCCACGGTAAATGACAACAGAATACTGCTAATCGTGGACCCTTCCCCCACGGTTGTAATGAATAAACCGGTGATTGCAAAGGTAAGACCCAGCCCGAGCATCTCGCTCAGCGCATTGGCGAGTGTCCAGCGGGTCCAGAGTTGTTGGTTTGTCATAGCGTTCCTGGTTTTAGCAAGATCGAGGATGCCTGTAGGATATACGTCCAACAACCCGATCGGGTGCAAACAATTTTAAAAAAATACATCCAGGAGCTGTAGACCCAGCCAGACCAGGCCGGTCCCCAAAAAAATGACTCCCAATACAGCCAGCAGGATCGGGGCGAAGTACAGGCCGGTGGTTTTTGCGATACGTGCGCTCTGCGGGTGGTTCGCGTCGTATAGGATGTCCACTACATTGCCTACCTCATACTCGGGCGGATTGCTGTACATCCCATCGTGCTTCTCGATCACATCCCCATTGGATGCCGTGAACTTGAATACCGGCGCCACTGCACCCTCGCTGTCAGAGACCAGGCGGACCACGGTAGCCCTGGCAGGGCGGGCACTGGCGGTAAATTCCCTCGTGCGAGTCCAGAGAAAGAATGCGATCCCGAGCAGAATCAATCCGACAAATCCCAGTACGATGCTTGCAACCATGTTTTCAACTCCTGTATAAATAGGATGGGTTTGAATACTCGGACCAGGCTTAATCAGATGATTGTTTCCGCTGTCTCTGCATTTCTTCCACGGTAATAAACCGAAGCCCGAGCGAGCGGGCGCGGGGAATCATGGCATCCACGATTTCTGCCACCCGGGCGCCATGTCCATGTCCATCGTGCAGGACGATCAGCGCGCCGGGAGCAAGCGCATCCGTCACCTGGCGGATCGACCAGCTGAGCGGTTGCATCCAGTGCGGTGGCATACAGTTCCACATGGCCAGCCGGTAGCCCCACTCTGTCAGCAGGGAGTTGGTGTGCCTGGTGAACAATCCATAAGGCGGTCGAAGATCTCTGATCTGGCCGGTGGGAATCCCGGCTGATTGGGCGATCACATCCCGTGTTCGTTCCAGCCCGGCACACAGCACCGCCGGTCTTTCCAGGGGAAAGGGGACGTGACGGTAACAATGCAGGGCGAGCTGGTGCCCGCATCCATGGATCTGGCGGACCAGGTCCGGGTGGCGCTCGGCACTTTTCCCCACTAGGTGGAACGTGGCTCGCACAGCATGGTTCTCCAGGATATCCAGCAGTCGCGGTGTATCACGCGGGTGGGGACCATCGTCGAAGGTCAGGGCGATCTCCCGGCGCGACCGATCACCGCGGAACAGGATCGCGGGATACCGGCGCTGTGCCGCCTCATAAAAGCGCTGGAGAGGGGAGGTGAAACGCTCCATCCCCCAATGATAACCTTGAAGAGGACAGGTATCGAAAATTGAAACCCAGCGGAAATGTACCGCTGGGTCTTTGATCGACAAAAAGGACCCTGCTTTTAGGCAGGCTCGGCGATGACGAACAGGCGTCCCCAGGCCAGATCGTCGGCCGTACTGATGCATGTTTGAAAGACTACCTGCCCGGGTCGGTTGTAGATCCTGGAGAAAAGACCGGCATAGCTCTGAGATTCGTGGGTGTCCAGGTTGATAAAGGAGCTTGACGTGCTGTCCGGTTCCAGGGCCTGGTAGTGAAGGATCTCCGAGACGATAAAGGTGGCGACCCGTCCATCCCCGTAGACCAGGTGAATCTCCTGCCCTGGCTGGAGCCCGCTGAAGCTTTTACCCGCCAGGTAATTGTGGGCCAGCAGGCCGATCGAGCCGTGGCTGGAGGCCAGGCCGAACTGAGTCACGATGTTCTGCCACGGGGAGACAAATTCCTCCATCCTCCGCGGCTGCTGGACGATGGGAGCGGCAAGGAGATCGGCGATGTAGATGCCGCGCAGTTCGCCAGCCTGCCCATTCCGGACCTGGCTGATAAAGGCATCCATGCCCGGCAGGCTCTCGCCGTTGAAATCGTCGGTCATGGCCTGAACCCGTCCACCGGGGACGGAGATCAGCAGCAAAAGCAGAAGAGATGTGAAAATAAAATATGTTCTCTTAAATCTGGATGCCATTCAAGTTTCCCGGGGCACTCGATGGTTCCGATCACGAAATGAAAAGGCTATTCATTTCGGCAGCCTGGCGGTCTGTACCAGCGATGTGGCTGTAGATCCATGGCTTTGCGGCATGCCCTTGACGTGTCGATTTGTTGTTTTGGATTATAGGTGCTGGCGTTGTGTTCTGCCATCAAACCCTGCAGTTTTCTATTTACAGGATTGTAAGAAGTGGATGAACCATATGGGGGAGGCCTTCTGGGCGGAAATTGCGATGATTCATATAACGATATTCATTTCATTTTCATTACACAGCCGGTACTCGAATGCCTTGATGCCTGAAAAAGGCCAATTACGACCAAATGAGGCCATTTTTGCGACCTGCTGCGAAAAAATAAGACAACTTTGTTACCCACTACCTGTAACAAGAAACTTTCATTTCTGTCATGATGGCAGATAACAAATATGCAAGGCCGCCTTATCCAAAATGCCCTCCCTGAAGCTGTCGTTATCGCCCACATCACCGCACACCGGCCTGCTGCTTGATCAGGGATGGTAAGGAGTAACTGCAATGAAGCGCACAAACAAGCTCACCGTATTATCCATCGTCGTTCTTTTTTCGTTGTTATCATCTGTTCTTTTTCCAACCGCTGCTTTAGCCGATGATGCGACCCCCCCTCCGGTAGAAACCGCCGAGATCCAGCCGACCGAAGAGCCGGTGGTTACCGTGGAGCCGGTTGTCACAGAAGAACCTATCTCCACTGAGGAGCCGGTTCTGACCGACGTACCGACCGAAGCACCGGTGCTTGATGCGACTCCCTCTCCGGAGGAGATTGCTCCAGCTGCTACGGATGAACCGGTCGTCGAAGAAGATTCGTCCACCGAGGAAACAGAACCTGTCGACCTGGCCGAAATCGTTTCTCAGGCTGCGGAAGCTGAAGTTGTCTTTGCGGATGGCTCGGGCGATCCGCTCGTTCTGGGGACCGTGGATGCAGCTGAAACTTTGTCAACGGGCGACCCATGGTTCATACGGGGTGGAGTAACCTATCGATTCATGCCCGTTGGCGGCTGTGCGGCCTATGGCGGCGTGAGTGCCACTTGTAGTGAATCCACCACCCCAATCCAGGCCGCACTGGATGATGTCAATCTTAATGGCCTTCCAACCGATAGCACGGTTCATGTTGAAGCCGGGATCTATAATGAAAGCATTGTGATCTCAACTGTAGGTCTGATCCTGAGTGGCGACCCGGGCGGCGCGACCACCGCCGGAGCGGGGAACAACGCGCCGGTTCTGCAGGGTTCGGGTTCGGGGTCAGGGATCGCCGTCACTATCAATGCCGGCGGTGTCATCCTGGAAGGATTTGTCATTCAGGGCTGGGACCAGGCGATCCTGGTGGAAGTTCTGGTCGGCAAAACCGCTGTCACCATCAAGAATAATACGATCCAGAATAATATCGATGGAATCGAAGCTGTCGGCGGGCAAGGCAAACCGGGCACAAATGCCAACTATAACGCGTTTCAGAATAACTCCGGCTTCGATATTATCAACAATGGCCCGGCAGATAATAACGTCCAGAACTTTAATGCTGAAAATAACTACTGGGGCTGCCCGCAGGGTCCGGTGATCGCCTTCAAAAATCCTAATAACAATAATGACTGGGACTATATCGTCTGGGCTGAACGCGATGGGAATCCGAACAATTACACAATCTATCCGGACAATCCCTTCGCAAACTGTGGTCTTTTATATGGCCGTGACTCTCTCTGGAACCATGGCGGCTCCAACTACCTTCCCTATAAGATCATTGTCAACTCGATCCAGACCGGTGTAGAGCCGACTCCAACCAACACGCCGAC
>DATAKV010000293.1:0-1875 GCA_036261375.1 Anaerolineales bacterium | reverse complement strand
AAACATTTGTCATTGAGCGTCTGGCTACCGGCAGCTACCCTGAAAAGGATTGGAGCGAGCTGTACCGGACGTGGCAAAACCTCAAAAAGGTAACGCTGACGACCCCCGACGACTTTGCCAGGCTGGATGAGGATTTCCATGAAAAGCTGGCCAGCTGGACCGGCAATCAGACCCTGCTGCAGCAGATCCAGTCCATCGACGAGAGGCTGCACTTCATCCGCACAAGCGATATCACAACCACTGAACGGTTACGCCAGACCTGCAAACAGCATCTGAGAATTCTCGACTGTATCAAGGAAAGGAACGTTGATTGTGCACGCGAGGCCCTTCAACTGAACATTGAAGACGGCCGTAAGAATGTGGAAACTGCGATCAAAGAGGCGCTGGCCCGGGCTTATTTAGGCTCCAGGGCTGGCGCCTGACTATTTAACCCCATGGAGGCATGAAATGAGCAAAGGCACAATCCAGGCAGAACCGTACGATCTCGAATTCGAACTCGACACTACAGCACTCGTCATGATCGACATGCAGCGTGACTTTGTTGAGCCCGGGGGCTTTGGAGAGATGCTTGGCAACGATGTATCCCTGCTGCGAAGCTCCATTGAACCGTGCAAGGATCTGCTGGAGACCGCCCGCAAGGCAGGCCTGTTTGTCATCCATACCCGCGAGGGTCACCGGCCGGACCTGGCCGACCTGCCCATGGCGAAAAAGGAGCGCGGCCACCTGCAGACGGGTATCGGGGATGTCGGGCCCATGGGACGCATTCTCGTCCGCGGCGAAGTAGGGCATGACATCATTCCTGAGCTCTACCCCATCGACGGGGAACCGGTCGTGGACAAGCCCGGAAAAGGCGCCTTCTATGATACGGACCTGCTCGGGATCCTGCGCAACCGGAATATCAAGACATTGATCGTGTGCGGCGTGACCACCGAAGTCTGCGTCCATACCACCGTCCGTGAAGCCAACGATCGCGGCTTCAATGCCCTGGTCCCTGAGGACTGCACAGCCTCCTATTTCCCGGAATTCAAGCGGGTAGCCCTGGAGATGGTCAAGGCCCAGGGCGGTATCTTCGGCTGGGTCAGCGATTCGGACCGCGTGATCAAGGCCATCGAGGAAGCCAGCCAGAACTGATCATGGATCCTGTAACGACAGCCATCCTTTCAAAAAGGAGTTTTGTCACATGGCAATAAGTCCTGCCAATCGTCTGAAGGTGCCTCTCTGGGTGCCCGGAGACTGGAATGCCTTCTTCGGCCTGGGGACGAACAGCCTGCTGAATATCCTGGTGCTTTCAGGATTGCTGCTCGGGGTCATACAGATGCCCCCCGAAATTGTCTTCGGGCGCATCGTCCCTGCCATTGGCCTCATGCTCTTTTTGAGCAACATCTACTATGGTCTGATGGCCCGCAGACTGGCGCTGAAGGAAGGGCGCACGGATGTCACGGCCATGCCGGCCGGGCCCAGTGTTCCCCACATGTTCATCGTTGTGCTTGTGATCATGCTGCCGGTCAAGATCGCGACCGGGGATCCCATCCTGGCCTGGCAGGTCGGGCTGGCCTGGGCTTTCATCGAAGGCCTGGTCAACCTGAGCGGTGCGTTCTTCGCACCCTATATCCGCAAGCTGACCCCGCGCGCCGCCCTGCTCGGAACGCTGGCCGGTGTTTCGATCGCCTTCATTTCCATCCGTCCTGGCATGCAGATCCTGACCCCTTACCCCTGGATCGGCCTGGTGTGTCTGGCGATCGTCCTGGGAGGCTGGTTTGCCGGTGTCCGGTTTCCGGGCAAGCTCCCGGCGGGTCTGGTGGCGATCTTCATCGGTACTCTCATGGCCTGGGGAGCCAGCCTCCTGGGCTGGGCACCGGTGATGGATCCGGTTGC
>DATAKV010000286.1:0-5346 GCA_036261375.1 Anaerolineales bacterium | reverse complement strand
GATGTGGTGACGGACAAGGGTGTGACAACAGAAGGCTGTGATGTTGTTTGCATACTCATCTCACTTTCGGGATAGACAGAATCGATTTTCCTGATCATATATGGAGAAGAAATAAGACTCCCCCATCTTTGGGGGAGTCTTCACTGTCCGAACGGCCAGTTGCAAAGACGATACCGGCTGGGACTATGCTGCCTGTTTTCCGCCCAGTGCAAACGTCACGATCTCGTCGAGTGTCATTCCCTGACCGGAGTCATAAGCGTCTTGATAGGCTGCGGCCCCGATCTTCCCTTTGATGGAGGTGGCATCCCGATCCAGGTCAGCCTGCTCGATGCGCGGCCGCGGGTCGCCCATTTCCCTGCGGCTCGCGTCGGACCAGCCGATCAGACGTACAGCCGCTTCGGGTTTATTGTTCAGGACGTACAGGCTTGCCATCCGATCCAGCACGAAAGCGAGCCCGTTCCTGTTCTGGTCTGCATGGAAGTTTTCCATCGTTTCGACCAGTATGTGGTGTGCTTCTGCCAGGCTGCCCTGGCGCAGGGCAACCTGCGCCAGGCGGGCACGTCCCCACAGGTACCCCATCCGGTTTCCCGTCTTTTCATGGTTCTCGATGTTCTTCTGCAGGAATGTTCGTGCCCGGTCATAGTCGCCGCGCAGCATGGATAGGATGCCGTTGCCGGTCAGAACAAATTCGATCTCGATGTTATCGATCCGCTGATTGACCTCATAGGCTTCATCCAGGACCTTCTGAGCCGACTCGAGATCGCCATCCGATAAGACTGTGAAACCCAGAATGCCAAGGGTTTGGGCCAGAAAACGCCAGTCGCCTACCTGGCGAAAGAGCACGATCGCTTCTTCCCAGTGCCGGCGGCCCCGCCCGGGATCGCGCTGATCCCAGCCCAGCATGGACAATGCGAACGCCTGCCGCAGGAGATCCCCCATGGATCGAGCCAGGGCAAGCGCCTGTCGATGGAACTCGACTCGTTGCTCCATGCCCGCCGCGAGCTGCGACACGTTGCCCATTAGTATCAAGGCATCATATTCGCCTAGCCGGTCGCCACAGCCGCGGAATACCGCCAGGCACTCCTCGGCAAGGGAACGGACGGCTTCGAACTGCTGCATGTCCCATAGAAGATACCCCTGCGCGATCAAGGCTTTTGCGCGTGCCTGCGGAAAGGTCTGCGACCCGGGGTTTTGGGTCAACGCCGTGCTCCAGCGCAGCCCTTCGCGTAAGTCGAAATCGATCCAATAGTCGATCAATCTTGCTGAGAGAAGTAATCCGGCTTCCAGGTCTGGCCCGGATGCAGCGGGCGCGGCTGCGTGTTCCAGCGCAGCACGAAGGTTATCCCGCTCATCGGTCAGGCGGTTATACCATTCCAGCTGGTGATGGCCGCGCAATGCGGGTTCAGCCAGCCCCGAGAGATCGAGAAAGGTTTTCAGATGCCGGCTGCGGAGGGTTTCCTGCTCCCCCGCTTCGACGAGTTTCTCCCGGGCGTACTGGCGGATGGACTCATGCAGATGGAAGCGCCGTTCGCGCTCCGGCCGCCGCTGTACGATCACCAACGACTTTGCCACCAGCTGGGTCAGCAGCTCGGACACTGCCTGCAACTCGTCACTGCCTCCGTCACTGCAAACGGATTCGGCGGCTTCGAGGGTCCAGCCGCCGGCGAAGACGGTCAGCCGGCGCAACAGTGCCCGCTCGGGATCGGTGAGCAGGTTCCAGCTCCAATCGATCGAAGCGCGCAGGGTCTGCTGGCGCGGCAGGGCGGTGCGGCTGCCGCCCGTGAGCAGGCTGAGCCGGTCATCGAGGCGGGCGGCAATCTGGGCTGTGGAAAACATGTTGACGCGCGCCGCGGCTAATTCGATCGCCAGGGGAATGCCGTCAAGACTCGAGCAGATCCGGGCGATGGAGGCGGCGTTTTCCATCGCCAATTCGAAATCGGGTTGGGCAAGCCGGGCGCGCTCTTCGAACAGGCGCACGGATTCGTACTTCCTTAAATGTTCCAGTGTCCGCTGAAGATCGGGCAGGCGCAGGGACGGCATGGGGTAGACGATCTCGCCCAGAATGCCAAGCGCTTCGCGGCTGGTCGCCAGGATCTTGAGTTGAGGGCAGTGCTTCAGGAGCATATCTGCGAGGTGTGCACTGGCATCCAGGAGGTGCTCGCAGTTATCGAGGATCAGCAGCGCCGATTTGGGGCGCAGGAAGTCGGTCAGCAGCTCCGTATGCGAGCGATTGGATTGGGTGGGGATCCCAAACACGGCTGCCACGGTCTGTGCCAAAAGGCCGGGGTCATTGAGAGGCGCCAGCTCTATCAACCAGACGCCGTTGGCATACTCATCCAGCACCTGCCCGCCTACTTTCAATGAGATGCGCGTTTTGCCAACCCCGCCTGAGCCGGTCAGGGTCACCAGGCGATGCGTGCCGATGAACTGCAGGATCTCTGCCTGTTCCTTTTCGCGCCCGATGAAGGTGGTGAGGGAGGCCGGCAGGTTGTTCGGGGTGCCCCGCTGCCCCGTTTCAGGCACTTCTCCCAGGCGCGCCTGCCTGGCAAGCTCCAGCAGGCGCTCCACCCACGGCGGCTCATGCTCCAGATGCAAAGCCGGGACGAAGAGAGCTTTGAGCGTTGCTGCATCGGGTATGCTGTGGTTTTTTTCGATTCGGCTGATCTCCGAATCGCTGTATCCGACCTGAATGGCCAGCTCGCGCTGGGTGAGTTCTTCCCGTTTGCGCAGGTATTTGAGCAGCTCGCCCAGGGTGAAAAATTTTTCTGGTGAAACGGAAGGTTCGCTCAAGATTTTACCTTGGGATAAGTATATCTTGGACAGGAAGGGTTCAGGGAATTTATTGGGAATTATCGCAAGTTTTCCAGTACCTGCGATGCTAGACTGGGACCAACTCATAGTTCCAAAGGAGAAAACCATGAAACATTCTATATTCTTATCCATGCTCGTGTTCGTTCTGGCGGCTGTCCTCTTCAACCCTGCCCCGGCAATGGCGGGCGCTTCGAGGACGGCATTCACCGGCACATCGAATTTCGGTGATACGCTCAATGCCGGCGATTGGACGTTCCTTCCCAACGGCAACGCCCTGGCGCGCGGGATCGTCGAGGTCTATCACGATGTGGGCTCCGACCCGCGTGTCACCGGCCAGGAGACGATCGTTAGCCACGGTAATTTCAGGCCTGCGCCTTCTTCCGAGCTTGGCCTGGCGGGCCATCTGTGGGGGACCTTCCACATCGAAAATGCGGGGGGTGCATGGGACGGCACCTTTACCAGCGAGATCACCGAAGAGGGTGAGTATTTCTACCGCGGTGTCGCTCAGGGGAGCGGCGGCTACGAAGGACTGGTGGGGCACTGGGAAGCCTATCGCAATGGCCACTCCGGTCCGTTCACGCTCAGTGGCTGGATCCTCGAGCCGTAACCTGGAAAGCCGGTCCGTGCGGCTGCATCGATAGGGAGTACACTGGGCTCAAGCCGATACAAGCAAATCGGCTTGAGCTCATCCCGCCCTGCCGGGGCAATGACAATTTCAACAGGAGGTTGAATCATGAGCGACGTCACAGTAATCGGTCTGGGAAACATGGGCTCGGCACTGGCACGTGCCCTGCTGGGAAACGGGCAGGCGGTCACGGTCTGGAACCGCAGCCCCGAAAAGGCCGCCTCCCTCGTGGAGGCGGGTGCGGTCCCGGCTCCCAGCGTGGGTGCCGCCCTTGCGGCCAGCCCGCTCACCCTGATTTGTGTGACCAACTATGCGGCGGCAAAAAGCATCCTGGAGGGAGCGGCAGGTGCTCTCGATGGCAAGCTGCTGGTCCAGTTCACCACCGGCTCCCCGCAGGACGCCCGGGTGAGCGAGGGCTGGGCGCATGCCCATGGCGCCGAATACCTGGATTGTGCCATTTCAGGAAGCCCTGAATCTATCGGAACCCCCAGTGCTCATATCCTGGCCGCAGGACGTGAAGCCGCGTTCCGCAAAGCCGAACCGGTCCTGAAAATCCTGGCCCAGGATCTCGATTACAAAGGCGAGCGGATCAGATTGGCCTCCGCCTGGGAAATGATCCACATCATGCACTATTACGGGATGTTCCTGTCGCTATTCCACAGCGTGCAGATCTGCCAGGCTGAAGGCATCCCGCTGGAAGAGTTAATTGATCTCCTGGGGAAGCAGGGCAAGAACTACGAAAAATGGCTGTGTGAGACTATCGAGTCTGGAAATTATCAGGAGACTTCTTCCCCCGTGGAGCTCTGGGCGGGAGCGATTCGGCAGATCGCCCGTCACGCTCACGAAAGCCAGATCCCGGGCGAGTTCGTCCAGCTTGCAGCCCGGCTCTTCGAGCAGGCCATGGCTGCCGGCTACGGGCGCCAGGAAGTGTCGGCCCTGTTCAAAGTAGTACAAAAATCGCCCTGACATTTCCATGCTATAGAGCCAGAGTCCAGGGACCATTTTCCCGCGGCGGGGGAATAACCAGGAGCCTATGATTTGTTTTTTCCAAGTCCCGCTTCGCGTGCCCGGACGATCGCCTGGGCGCGGTCTGCCACTTGTAGCTTCGTGAGAATGCTGGAAACATAATTTTGCACAGTCTTTATGCTCAACGAAAGTTTATTCGCAATCACCGTATTGTTGTGTCCCTGTGCGATCAAATCAAGGATCTCGTGTTCGCGCTCGGTCAACTCACCGAACTCATCCGAATTTTTAGATGCGAATTGGCGGGAGGGCGCTACAGTGAAATACTGGATCATTCGCTGCGCTATCGCCGGACTGAAGATCGCGCCGCCCTTTTCCACTGCAATGATGGCCCGTACCAGTTCATCCTTGTCGGCATCTTTGAGCAGGTAGCCGCGTGCGCCGGCGCGCATCGCGGCGAAGACAGAATCGTCGTCATCAAACATGGTGATGACCAGTACCCCTATTCTGGAGTCTGTTTCATGGATCTGGCGTGTGGCATCGATGCCGTTGATACCGGGCATCTTCAAATCCATCAGGATGACATCCGGCTGGAGGTGAGCAGCTTTGGTGATGGCTTCGTCCCCGTTGCTGGCTTCACCCACGACAGAAACATTCGGTGAATTACTCAATAGCGTGCGCACCCCTTCGCGATAGAAGACGTGGTCGTCTGCGATCAGGACTTTGATTGGCATGTGTTATTCCTTTGCGATTGGCAGCCGGGCGCTCACGCGCACGCCGCTCGGGGATAGGGTTTGAATGGTACATTCACCGCCAAGTTCCGCGGCTCGCTCGCGCATGGATGCGGTTCCAATTCCTGCGCGTGCCCCGGTCGATAAACCTATACCATCGTCGGATACCTCGAGCACGAGTGAGTTGTCGATCAATAGTAGCTTGATGTGGCAGTG
>DATAKV010000281.1:0-5846 GCA_036261375.1 Anaerolineales bacterium | reverse complement strand
GCAACCTCTATAAAGGGCCCTGGACTTTCACCGTGGACCTCACCCAATAACCAGCCGGGCCTTTTTTGGACTCAAAGAGAAAGGGACCAGGATTAATAGATGGGCAACCGTACACCGTTTGATCTGGATGGTTATATTGAGAATATCCAGAACAGTCCATGTTTCATCTGTGAAATGGTTGCCGGCCGTATGAACGGTAACCATGTGATCGATCAGAACGAGGAGTTCATCGCCTTCCTCAATAAATACCCATCTTTATATGGGTACGCGCTTGTGGCGCCGGTTATGCATAAGGAACAGGTAACGGGTGATTTTACGCTGGAGGAATACCTATCCTTGCAGCGGGCGGTGTACCGGGTTGCCGAAGCGGTCCGGCATACGGTGGAGACGGAGCGTATCTACATCCTGTCCCTGGGGAGCCAGCAGGGCAACCGTCATGTCCACTGGCATATTGCCCCGCTGCCCTATGGGGTTCCATTCAAGCAACAGCAACTTGAAGCACTGACGATCGAAAACGGGATCCTCGACATCCCGGAACATGAGATGACAGAGCTCGCCAAGCGCATCTGCCAACTTATGAAAGTGGACGACGAATAGGAAAAATCTGATATCTCATCCGCTCTGTTGGAGAAAATAGAATCCTATAATCCCCGGCAGGCATAAAATCATCACGGACAGGGAATCCCATCCTATTCGCAGAACGGTCCAATCACTCCTTTCAAGCTGGCCCCACATAAAATCCCAGGTGACCAGTATTCCCAATTCCCCCAAAAAACTTTTCTCCCTTGCGGCTTATTCCCGTCGCTTACTGTCCGCGCTTAGCACCTCCTCGCTGCGCTCGTGCACATGCCTTTGGTCCTCCTTTTGCGGCTGATGGCTGGCACTATCGTGTTCGATCATTTTGGCGTGGCGTTCCAATGCCTCGACAACCTGCGGATCGTCTGTCATTTTACGCAGTACTTTGATCTTTTCCAGTAAACGGATATGAACAGCCACGTTGTCGCGGGCCGACTGGCGGATCTGGTTGAAGGCCGTGTCGATCACCCCCTCCAGTGTCAGCGGCCGCGCAAAGATAATGCGGAGGTTGCCCTGAGAATCATAGCGGCAAGGTGAGGGGAACCCTTTTTTCGACAGCTTGGCCAATGCTGCGCCAAGCCAGTCCACACATGTCACGGCAGTAAAGGTAGCATTGATCCCCTGAGAAAGTGAGCGCTCGGCCACTTCCACTAGCTGCTCAATCCCAAACTCAACATCCTGGGTAAGGGTTCGCTGCCTCCCAAGGATGAAAGCGCCTTTAAGTTTGCCCGCCAGCTCGTCATTGAACCTGGCACCAGGCCAGACACAGATAAGAACTTCGCCATCGATCAGAAAGTGACCCGGTCTGTAGAGCAATTTCAGGATCAGATCATTCTCGGTGGCAGTCTTCATCAACGTCTCCTCATCAATGGCCTGAATATATCCATTCCGTTCACATCGGACCTCTTTGGCATCTTCTTCGTAATTCTCAGGAATATCCTCCTCTTGCGGCCTTTCCCGATCCTGTGGTGCCTCGGAGCCAACTTCAGACGGAAAAAGTCGCTCGATCGTCTTTATAAGATCTGAAGCTACCTCCCCGACCACATAAGGCGCCTGCATAGTGAGCGCCATGTGGTGGATAAAGTAGATCAGAAGTATCAGGCTGACAAGCGCCAATACCAGGCCCACTGTGACTGACAGGTAAGGGATAAATTCGGCTCCATCGCCGCTGCGTACAGTTCGCAGAACCAGCAGGCAGTAGATAAAGGTGGCGATGAAGGTACCGAGAACCACCTGGTTTCCAGTATCGGACATAAAGTTGCGCAGCAAGCGCGAGCCGAACTGCGAAGAGGCAAAGGACAGCGCGACCATGGTGATCGAAAAGGTGACGCCTGCCACTGTAATCATCGACCCGGCTACAGTCTGAAGCAGGCCGCGTGCTCCCTCAGGTCCTCCACTCCAGATAAAGCCCAGACTACGCAAAACTTCGGCCCGAAAATATCCGTCCATGGCAATAGTCGCAAAGGATAGAAGAATGGCACCAACGGCCATGACCCCCGGTACAAACCAGTAGCTGCTTCTCAGCTCTTCCCAGTATTTGAGCAGGCGTATTTGCATTTATTTTATAAACCGTCAGCCTGGAACCTTTTCCACATCTCCTTATGCCGCTGTAGACCAGGATTCCAGACTAAATTGTGATCCCCATTACTCGTAACGTTCCTCATTGAAAGGCCGATCCAGAGTTCAGACCCTCCATGATCGTAATACCTTATTTCGGTCATTCAGGCTTGATCTCCTTTCAATTACAGTACCTGGCTTCTAGGGGGTCGCTCGTGATTACCTTAATGTGTAGGACACGTTCTCATACCTGCACTAGTTATAAACAGGTAACGTCCCTGTTGGTTTAAAATGTCATTAGCCTGTGGACTACGCGTCATATGAATGACTTCATCAGAACCACACTTTGAAATGTTGATGATTTTAATACGGAAAAGTCCTGGGTAAACTAAGTGAATCCTTAAATAATTTGATTGCAGGTCCCTGAGGGCTTTAATATGCAATGTTGACTGGTGGTGATCTCCTCCCCTTCTTATCTCTAGTATAATCCCCTCCATGTCCATAAAGAGCCAACTCAACGAGTCCATGAAGGATGCCATGAGGAGCGGGGACGAGGTCCGCAAGCGCACGGTGCGTATGGCGCTCGCCGCGGTCAAACAGGCGGAGGTCGATAAACGCGTCGAGCTCGACGATATGGCGGTCATCAATCTCCTGCAAAAAGAGGTCAAGAACCGCCGCGAGTCCCTGGAGGAGGCGAGAAAAGCGAACCGCCCTGACCTGGTCGAGGCCAATGAGGCGGAGATACGGGTGCTGGAAGCGTTCCTGCCCAAATCCATGCCTGAAGAGGAACTGCGTGCTTTGGTTCAGGCGGCGATTACAGAAACAGGTGCTGCCTCGCCTGCCGATATGGGAAAGGTCATGAAGACCGTCATGGCAAAAGTCGCGGGCCGCGCGCCCAATGACCGGGTCAGCGCGACGGTGCGGGAACTGCTCCAAAAATAAGATGGGGTCAAGCAACGCGCGTATCCGTCCCATTCCTGCGCGCATCCGGACGCTGCAATTTATCCTGCTCATCCTTGTCAGCATCATATCCTATGGAGCGCTGGTACTGCCGCAGGTGGTCCAGCCTGCGGCATCACAGCTTCAGGTGGGCGAAGTATCCCCAAGCGATTACCAGGCGCCCGAGACTCGCAGCTTCATCAGTGAAGTTCGAACGGAGGACCAGCGTCTCGCCGCCGAAAATGCGGTCGCACCCGTCTATGGATCTCCCGATCCGACCATTGCCCGGCGGCAGATCGAGCGGCTGCGGGCTGCACTACAGTACATCACCCTTGTCCGTGCCGATACAAATTCCTCCCTCCAGCAGAAAACCGACGATATCTCGGCCCTCAGAGAAGTGACCCTGCCGCCGGGGACCATCGAGCAGATCTTAAATCTCACTCCCGCCCGCTGGGACGCCATCCAGCAGGAATCGCTCAGCGTGCTCGAGCAAGTCATGCGCCGCAGCATCCGCGATCAGGAAATAGACTCGGTCCTGCGCTCGATCCCGTCGCTCGTCAGTCTGTCGCTGGATGAGACCCAGGCACGGATCATTTCGGAGCTGGTGGCGGCGTTTGTCACACCCAACAGTCTCTACAACGAGGAACTGACACGGTCTGCCGAGCAGGCGGCGCGTGAGGCGGTGGAGCCGGTCACACGGGAATACAAGGCCGGGGAGATCATTATCCTGCGCGGGCAGATCGTCACGCCCGCCCAGCTCGAGGCGCTGCACGAATTCGACCTGATCAATGAGTCGAGTCCCTGGCAGGATTATGCCGGAGCCGGCGCCCTGGTTGTCATGCTGGCGGGTCTGGTCGGCTTGTACTTTTCGCGCCGCCATCTGCAGTTTTTGAGCAATCCTCGCAGCCTGGTGGTGGTAGCCATCCTGTTTATTCTGTTTGTGGTCGGCGCCCGTTTGACCATCCCCGAACGCACGATCCTTCCGTATGCCTTCCCCCTCGCCGCCCTGGGACTGTTGATCGCCACCCTGTTCGGTGTGGAGGCGGGGATTGTCTTTTCGATCATCATTTCGCTGGTCGTGCCCTACAACCTGCCCAACGCTCTGGACCTGGCGCCTTATTATCTTGTTTCATCCCTGACCGGTGTGCTGGTGTTGGGATCGGCCCGCCGGGTCTGGACTTTCTTCCGGGCGGGCATGGCCGTGGCCGGGGCGGGGATGGCCATGCTGCTGGCGTTCCGCGTCCCATTCGTGGAGGTCGATGCAGTCGGTTTGATCCAGCTGGCAGGTGCGGCCGTGTTCAGCGGGCTGGCGGCTTCGAGTATTGCTCTGCTGCTGCAGTACTTCCTGGCTCAAACACTGGGCCTCACGACGGCCCTGCAGTTGATCGAGATCTCGCGCCCCGATTTCCCGCTGCTCCAGTTCTTTTTGCGCAATGCGCCCGGTACCTACCAGCACAGCCTGCAGGTGGCCAACCTGGCGGAGCAGGCGGCCGAGCTGATCGGGGCCGATGCCCTGTTGACCCGCGTCGGCGCCCTCTTCCATGATGTAGGCAAGGCCATGAATCCCAGCTTTTTCATCGAGAACCAGCCCCCGGGCGAGATGAACACCCACGAAGACATCGATCCGGCCGATGCGGCAGCCATCATCATCGCCCACGTGCCAGATGGAGTGACCCTGGCGCGCAAATACCGCCTGCCGCGCCGCATCGATGATTTCATTCTCGAACATCATGGCAGCATGCTGACCCGTTATCAGTACAACCAGGCCCTGGAAGCGGCGGGCGGCGATAAGAGTAAGGTGGATGAATCGAGATTCCACTATCCCGGGCCACCGCCGCAATCGCGCGAAACGGCGCTGCTCATGATTGCCGATGGCTCGGAGGCACGTGCCCGCGCCGAGCGTCCCCAGGATGAGGAAGCCATGCGCAGGATCGTACTCTCCACGATCGAGCAGGCTCAGAAGCAGGGCCAGCTCGACAATACCAATCTGACCCTGCGTGATTTGAGCGTGATCACCGACACCTTTGTCACCATCCTGCGCGGCTCTCATCATCCGCGTATTGCCTATCCCAAGGAGACAGCGGCCACGATGGATGTCAGTACGGCACCTGTTAAAAAATGATCCACATTGAATCGGACCTTTCCTTCCCTAAAGAACTACTGGAACGCGCCGCCCGATCTGTACTCGAATACGAAGCGCAGGACGGCGAGCTGTCGATCGTCCTGAGCGATGACGCCCGCCTGCAGGAACTGAATCGGGACTATCTCGGAATCGACGCACCGACCGATGTGCTGTCCTTTCCCGCCTCTGAAACGGACCCCCAGACCGGCGCGCGTTATATTGGCGACATCCTCATCTCGGTCCCCCGCGCCCAAAGCCAGGCGGAGGCGGCCGGCCACGCGCTTGAATCGGAGCTGCAGCTGCTCGTGGTGCATGGAGTTCTGCACCTGCTGGGACACGACCATGCCGGACCGGAGGAGAAAAAGCGCATGTGGCAGGCCCAGGCAGAGATCCTTAAGTCGCTCGGGCTGGGAACGATTCAGATCCGTGAGGAGTGAGCCCTGAGAAGGTCTTAACTTAAGCAAGTACAATCACCTTCGCAAGGCTGCCCATTGTCATGATTTTCAAAACCTTCTTCACCTCCCGCTTCCACGCCTTTGGACATGCCTTTCGCGGCTGGGGACACGTGCTCAAGACCCAACAAAACGCCTGGATCCATTCCATGGTTGCCGCAGTTGTCGTTGCCATGGGCCTGTGGCTCGAGCTGTCGGTC
>DATAKV010000277.1:0-5665 GCA_036261375.1 Anaerolineales bacterium | reverse complement strand
TACTGCCGAGGAGACGAACGCCCGCTTCAAATACTTACTGGGCCAGGGCCAGACCGGCCTATCCATCGCCTTCGACCTTGCGACCCTGATGGGTTATGACACTGACCAGCCCGAGGCGCTTGGGGAGTTCGGCAAGTGCGGCGTGGCTGTTTCCTCCTTGAAGGATATGGAAATCCTGCTCGACGGCATCCCGCTGGACAGGGTCTCCACGAGTATGACGATCAATTCGCCCGCCGCGATCATCTGGGCGATGTACATCGCCGCAGCCGAGAACAAGGGCATTCGAGCCGATCAGCTACGCGGCACGACCCAGAACGACATCCTCAAGGAATTCATTGCCCAGAAGGAATTCATCTTCCCCCCTGAACCGTCGATGCGGCTGGTGGTGGACACGATGGAATTCGGCTCACAAAAGGTGCCGCTGTGGAACACCATCTCGATCAGCGGCTACCACATCCGTGAAGCCGGGTCCACGGCTGCGCAGGAGCTGGCATTCACCCTCGGCGATGGGCTCGAGTACGTCCGCTGGGGCATCGCCCGCGGCATGGACGTGGACGAGTTCGCCCCGCGCCTGTCGTTCTTCTTCAACGCCCACAACGATTTCTTCGAAGAGATCGCCAAATACCGCGCTGCCCGGCGCATCTGGGCACGCGAGATGCGTGAGACCTTCAAGGCTACGAATCCGCGCTCGTGGCTGCTGCGCTTCCACACGCAGACGGCGGGTGTCAGCCTGACCGCCCAGCAGCCGGAGAACAATGTGGTTCGGGTGGCGATCCAGGCGCTTGCCGCGGTCCTCGGCGGCACACAATCCCTGCATACGAACTCACTGGACGAAGCGCTGGCGTTGCCTTCCGAGCACGCGGTCACCATCGCCCTGCGCACCCAGCAGATCATCGCCGAAGAGTCAGGTGTGACCAACACCGTGGACCCGCTGGGCGGCAGCTTCTTCGTCGAAGCCCAGACCGACCGCATGGAACAGCAGACGTATGATTACTTCCGCCGCGTGGAGGAACTGGGCGGCGTCATCCCTGCCATCGAAAAGGGATTCTTCCAGAGCGAGATCTCGGACGCGGCCTACCGATACCAGCGTGAGATCGAGCTCGGTGTGCGCCGGATCGTGGGCGTCAACGCCTATGCAGAGAAGAAACCGCTCTCCATCCCCATCCTGGAAATGGACCCACAGGGGTACGAGCGCCAGGTCAGGCGCCTGGAGGAGCTGCGCCGCACCCGCGACAACGGCCGCGTCGGCCAGACCCTCGACCGGCTGCGCATTGCCCTGCAGGGAACCGAGAACACCATGCCCTGCATCATGGAATGTGTCCACGCCTATGCTACGCTGGGAGAGATCATCCAGGTGATGAAGGAAGTGCTGGGTGTTTACGAGGAACCAACGATGATCTAAGCTTTCGCGCAGAGCGGAAGCCAGTGCTCGTCTGCCCGCAGTCAAAGCGCGTGGAATGGCAACCTCATATGTTATTCAGCGGTGACTTGTTTCATAGGTCACCGCTGCTTCTTATCAAGATTGCGGTATTCAAACTCCGCATCTGTTTGTTTCCCAGGTTGTTGTGTAAAGTTGTACAATAGTGGCTAAAATTGCGCACAATGTATTCATGGAGGCTGATATGAGTAATCAGACAAAAGGTGTAATTGGAATTCTCACAGGCGGGGGCGATGTCCCCGGTCTGAACCCCGCGATCAGGGCGGTCACGATCCGCGCCACGCGCGAAGGGTACAAGGTGATCGGCATCCGCCGAGGCTGGGCGGGCCTGATCGATGTAGTCCGGGATCCGCAGGCCGATAACAGCAATAACTACCAGTTCCTGACCGAAGAGATCGTAAATCGGGCCGGGCGAACCGGGGGCACGTTCCTGCATACCTCGCGCACTAACCCTGCCAAGGTCAGGCGCGACCGCCTGCCGCCCGCGCTCCAGGAAAAATATACAGCCGATATCAACGATCTCACCGAGGAAGTCCTTAAGAACATCGATTTTCTCGGCATCGATTACCTGATCCCCATCGGTGGGGATGATACGCTCAGCTACGGCGTCCGCATGTATCAGGAGGGGATGAAGGTCGTTGCTATTCCAAAAACAATGGATAACGATGTGCCGGGCACGGACTACTGCATCGGGTTTAGCACCTGTGTGACACGGACCATCGAGGTCGCCAACAGCCTGCGTACGGTTGCGGGCTCGCATGAGCGCTTAATGATCCTGGAGGTGTTCGGCCGGTATGCCGGGTTCACGGCCATGCTGCCGGCCATGGCCGGCGCCGCTCACCGCTGTGTGATCCCCGAATATAAATTCGACATCGACCGGCTCGCCGAACTGTTGATGTATGACCGCAAAAAGAACCCGAGCCGCTATTCGGTGGTCCTGGTCTCGGAGGGCGCCATGTTCGAGGGCGGCGAGATGGTCTTCCAGGACCGCTCAACCGATGCCTTCGGCCACATGAAGCTGGGCGGCATCGGCGACCTGATCTCAGCCAGCTTGAAGGAGAGGACGGCCGAGTACAATGACGGGCGCATGGTGGACACCGTCAACCAGAAACTCGGTTACCTGGTCCGCTGCGGCGACCCGGATGCAATCGATTCCATTGTACCGATGGCATATGGCAACCTGGCCCTCGACCTGATCCTGAAGAAAACGCACGGGCGCCTGGTAGTGCTCAAAAACGGGCGCTATGACAATATCCCGGTGGATATCGTCACCAGCACGAAGAAAACGGTCAATGTCAACCGTTTTTATAACATTGAGCGTCTGCGGCCCAAGTTTGAAAGCTTTGAAATGACCCCGCTGTTCATTATGACAAGCGAGTAATTGGAAAAAAACCGCCCCCGCAATCCTAGCGGGGGCAGTTGTTTACATGTGAAGCGACATACGGGCTGCCTGGTTCATTCCTCCCGCTTGATCTGGAACAGATCGAAATCCCGGGCAACGAAGCTGTTGGGAAAGATCGCCTGGGCTTCCTTCAGCACATCCTTCTCGCGGTAGCGGCGCGAGATGTGGGTGATGATCAGCTTTTTGACATTTGCCTTCACAGCCAGCTCGGCGGCCTGGCGGGCAGTCAGGTGGGAGAACTGGCGCGCCATTTCGCTCTCCTCCTCGATGTAGGTAGACTCGATCACGAGTGCGTCGGCGTCCCGGCAGGCTTCGAAGATGTCATCGGTCCGGCCCGTGTCGCCTACCACGACCAGTTTCACGCCCGGCTGCACGGGTCCGAGGACATCGTCCGGCTTGATCTGCCTGCCATCGGGGAGGACGATCTCCCGGCCCGCCACCAGCTCGCGGCGTTCGGGGCCGAACGGTACGCCCAGCTCATTGGCTCTTTCCGCCAGGAACGGGCGGCGCGCCTTGCCTTCGAAGATATATCCCAGGCAGTCCGGCCCGCGGTGAGTCACCGAAAATGCGGTGACGGTAAAATCGTCCGTTTCGAAGAACATCCCCGGCTTGATCTCATTCATCCGGACCGGCATAGGAGGCTGGTGGCCGCGCAGGACCACGCCATGCACCAGGTCATGGACCCGGTCGAGGGTGGAGCGGCCGCCGAAGATATCCAGCTCCTCGATCGCCTCCCAGCGCATGAACGTGGACAACAGCCCGGCCAGGCCGAGAATATGATCCAAATGGCCATGGGTGAGCAGGATACGGGTCAGGTTCTTGAACCCCGCGCCCGACTGCAGGATCTGGCGCTGGGTGCCCTCCCCACAATCCACCAAAAAGCGATATTCATCATGTTTGACGATCTGGGCCGAGAGTCCCCGCTTGGCAGACGGCGCGGAAGCGGACGTTCCGAGGAAGAGTATTTCAAACAAATTTGATTCCTTAAGTGCGAAGTTTAATAATTGTACCCTACGGAATGCCGCATTCGAATGTGATCTGCGCGGCCGACCGAGCCGCAAATGAAAAACAGACCATTTGTGCTATACTCATAAAACCATGCCACTCAAGACGCCCTCCTCTGCACCCCGGTCGAGCGGAAAACCTGCCGGCAAGGCGGTGGCCCCGTCTGCCCGCGGGAAAGGCAAGGCTGCGCCGTCCAAAAAAAAGGCGCCGCCGCATCAGCCTGCCATCCCTTCGGTGAGCTGGTGGGACACCCTCACCGATGAGCGCAAACTGGATGTTGTGGGCCTGGTCATGACGCTGGCAGGGATCGCCACCGCGCTGATCCTGTTCTCGGCGCAGCGCAGTGCCCTGACCGAGAGCCTGATGCGGGTCTTTACCCAGGCGGTTGGCTGGGGAATCTACATCCTGCCCTTTGGGCTGATCATCATGGGCCTGTGGCTGGTCTTCCGCCGTATCGAGAAACTGCCCCTGCTTTCCCTGGAGCGCGCCACCGGGCTGGTCCTGTTCTTTCTATGGCTGCTGGCGGCTATGCACTCAATCGTCCCGGTGGAGATGGGGCAGCAGGCTGCCTTGGAGGGGATTGGCGGCGGCTATGTTGGCAATACCATTTCCCGTTTTCTGATCAATGGATTCGGCCTGGGGGGCGCCATCGTTGCCTTACTGGCCTGGCTGCTCCTGACTGTCACCATGATCTTCGATATCTCGGTCCAGGATCTGTTCCGCTGGGTCGGGCCGGTCAACGCCTGGATCCGGGCACAGCTCGCCAGGCCGTTGACGCGGCCTGCACGAATCTCTCACGGTACCCTGGAAGTCGGCTCGAATGAATTTACGCCCCTTCACCGGCCAGAAACGACCGTGACCCATGAGGCCCCTGGCAGGCCGCTGACCACCGTCCGGTCAGCCGAGACCGTGATCCAGTGGCAGCTGCCGGACGTGAAAAAGATCCTGGATTCGGGTACAGCGCCCTCGGTCAACGAAGAGTTCATCCAGCAGCGCGCCAGGCTGATCCAGGAAACACTGGCCTCGTTTGGGGCCCCGGTCCAGGTGGTGGAGATCAACCGCGGGCCGACGATTACCCAGTTCGGCGTGGAGCCGCTCTTCGTCGAGACCCGCACCGGGCGGACGAAGGTGCGTGTCAACAAGATCGCCTCCCTGGCCGATGACCTGGCGCTTGCCCTGGCGGCGCCGCGCATCCGCATCCAGGCCCCGGTGCCCGGTCATAGTTATGTGGGCGTCGAAGTACCCAACGATGAGATGACCCTGGTGGCCCTGCGTGACATCCTGGAAAGTGATACCTTCCAGCGCAACAAGAGCCCTCTGCGGATGGCGCTCGGCAAGGATGTGACCGGCCATCCGATCACAACAACACTCGAGAACATGCCGCACCTGCTCATCGCCGGCACGACCGGCTCCGGTAAGTCGGTATGCGTCAACTCCATCCTGACCTGCTTCCTGATATCCAACACACCGGACGACCTGCGGCTGATCCTGGTCGATCCGAAGCGTGTGGAGCTTACCGGCTACAACGGTATCCCGCATCTGCTTTCCCCGGTGGTCGTGGAGATCGACCGCGTGATCGGCGCTTTGCAGTGGATGACCCGGGAGATGGACAAGCGCTACCACATGTTCGCCCAGGTCGGCTCACGCAACCTGGCGGACTACAACGCAAAAATGAAGCTGCAGGGTGGCAAGAAGCTGCCCTTGCTGGTAATCGTGATCGACGAGCTTGCCGACCTGATGCTGGTGGCACCGGGAGAAACCGAGAAGACGATCACCCGTCTCGCCCAGCTGGCGCGCGCCACCGGCATCCACATGATCCT
>DATAKV010000274.1:0-1594 GCA_036261375.1 Anaerolineales bacterium | reverse complement strand
CCTCTATGGCGAAGACCATGAGACCCTGCGCGCCGAAGCTGCAAAATTGCAGAAAGCGATCTCTGGAGTCAGTGGTGCGGCTGGCCCGCGCGTGATCCTGCCTGCCGAGGAGCCGTCACTTGAGATCGAGGTCGATCTGGCTACTGCGCAAAAGTATGGTATCCGCCCCGGTGATGTACGCCGTGCCGCCGCAATCCTGGTCTCCGGTATTCATGTCGGCAGTATCTTCGAAGAACAGAAGATCTTCGATGTGGTCGTCTGGAGCGAGCCTGAGCTGCGCCAGAGTGTCTCTGATATCGAGAATCTACTCATCGACATCCCCGGCGGCCAACAGATCCCTCTCGGGGAACTGGCCGATGTACGCATGGTCTCCTCTCCGACTGTGATCAGTCGTGAAGCCGTTTCGCCGTATCTTGATATCGTCTTCAATGCGGAAGGACGCAGTGTCGCTGCCGTGGCCGCAGAGGTCGATCGAGCTGTCAAGGGTTATGCATTTCCGCTGGAATATCACGCGGAGGTTTTGAATAACAGCGCCCGGCAGCAGGCTGCTATGCAAGGCGTCCTCATTGCCGGTATCGTGGCAGTGCTCGGCATCTACCTGCTCCTGCAGGCTGCTTTCCGCAGCTGGCGCCTGGCTCTTGTCACACTCATCACGCTGCCCGCGGCGTTGGCTGGCGCGGTGATGGCAGACTTCCTGGGCAATGGTGGCGCCATTTCGCTCGGTTTGGTCGCTGGCGGCATTGCCGTTGCCGGACTCTCCCTGCGCAACAGCATGATGCTGTTCAGCCACTATCAATATCTGGAGGATCAGGGCGGCGAGGCATTCGGGCCAGAGCTTGTAATGCGCGGCTCCCGCGAACGTTTGTCCGCCACGTTGATGACTGCCCTGGCAACTGGTCTGGTCTTCGTGCCCTTTGTGCTGTTTGGCAATATCCCCGGGCATGAGATCGTCCGCCCGATCGCGATCGTCGTCATCGGCGGGTTGATCACCTCGACGTGGCTGAGCCTCTTTGCTATGCCGGCGATGTACCTGCGCTTTGGCGCCACGCGTGAGGCAGACCTTGTCTTACAGCCTGCGACGGGCAGCGCTGCAGCAAGCGATTAAGAACGCGTCCGAGTATTCGATAGGAAAATGTCGGATGATAACAAACGCTGATCCCGGGAAATCAATCTCCCAGCCTGATATTCTCGTGGCCGAGGGCTTACAAAAGTCCTACGGCCCGAGAAAGGCGCTGAAGGAATTGACATTCTCCCTGAAGGCGGGGCGAATACTGGGTTTCCTTGGCCCCAATGGGGCCGGGAAGACCACCTCTATTCGCATCCTGACCACCATGATGGAGCCTGAAGCAGGTCACTTCGTTATCGACGGCATCTCCTCTGAACACCCGGAGAAATTACGTCCAAAGATTGGTGTCTTACCGGAGAGCCTCGGATTCCCCAAACAGATGACAGGGCTCGAATACCTTATTTACTTTGGGCAGCTTTACGGGCGCACGACTGCACAGGCAACACACAAGGCCCACACCCTCCTGGAAGGGGCGGGCCTCCAACACCGGGCGAAATCATTGATTGGGTCCTATAGCCGCGGAATGAA
>DATAKV010000271.1:0-4099 GCA_036261375.1 Anaerolineales bacterium | reverse complement strand
CTCCTTTTTTATAACACTTGATTATGTTTCTGCGTTAATAGGGGCATTGGGCGCCTCACTTCTGTGGGGCTCTACGGAACTGAAAGAGCAGGCTGTACGAGGCGAGCTGGGCTGGTATCCTTTCCATCAGCGGAAGATCCTGCCGCCGTTTGCCGATATCATCCGGAAATGGAAGGCCCCAAGTTTATAGTGTAGTGGTTATGGACGAAAAAATTCAGGTTTATAAGATCTCGCGCTCTGAAGCGAACCCTCTGGATTTCGATCTCCCCGATTTTGACGCCATCACAACCGAGCTGCCTCCCGGCCTGTACACCACCTTCCGTACGTACGCAGGTCGAACGAAGGTGCTGGGCCTGCACTCGCATCTCGAAAGGCTGTATCTGCCGGCCAAGGCGCAGGGCATTGTTCCCACGGTCCGACGGCCGGATGATTTTCGCCAGGTGCTCTTCGAACTGCTCAGCCGGTTCGACGCACCGGAAGCGCGCGTCCGATTAATTCTGGATTCATCGGTGGAGCCAGGGACGATGTACGTTCTGCTCCAGGCGCTGCGCACCCTGCCGGACGACGTTTATGAAAACGGGGTCCAACTGGAGATCTCGAGGTCCAGCCGGGAGAAGCCATCCCTGAAGCGGACGACTTTCATCAATGAGACAACCCTGGAGCGTAAACGGATCGGGGGAGAAATATTTGAACTCCTGCTTACCGACAAGGGCCGGATCCTGGAGGGCATGACCAGTAATTTCTTCTATGTCCGGGAAGGGATGTTGTGCACCGCCGGGCGCGGTGTGCTGATCGGTGTTACGCGCCAGACTATAATTACACTCGCAAAGCGGGAAGGGATGAAGTTCTGCATCCGGGCATTGAGGGTCAACGAACTGCCTTCCATCAGCGAAGCGTTCATTACCAGCAGCTCGCGCGGCATCGTCCCGGTGGTCGGGATCGATTCCCGGCAGGTCGGCCATGGAGGTGTGGGCCCCATGACCAGGCATCTGATGCAATTGTATAACGAGGAAGTTCTGGCACTGGCGGAGGAGATCGTTCCGGAACTGCGCAAAGTTTAATTCGTTGTTTTCTGTCTTCAAAACAGGCTCTTGCACTTCTTTGATACAATCCGTCCATGAAACAGTGCATCAGCCTGTTTATTTTTATGGGTCTTGCCGCCTGTAATTTCCCGGCGCCGACGCCTGCCCTGCCAACGGCTCACGCGATTATCGAGACGATGACCCCGCTTCCCACGGAGACGCCAACGCAGACCCCCGAAGCCGTTTCAGATTTGATCTTTCCCTACACGATTCCGGGTCTGCGAGCCCATGAGTATCAGAGCGGGACAATCACCATTCTCGCTACAATACTGATCAACGATGAATTCACGCGCTATTCTATCAACTATCCCAGCGATGGATTGAGTATCACCGGTGTCCTGCAAATCCCTGCTGGCGAGGGTCCGTTCCCGGTCATTGTTATGAACCATGGGTATGCCAACCGCGCCACTTACAAATCGGGTGATGGGACGGAACGCGCCTCTGAATATCTTGTCAGGCGCGGGTATATCACTCTCGCCTCCGATTATCGCAGCTGGGGCGGCTCCGATTGGGGACCCAGCCTCTTCCATACCGGTCTGGTCGTGGACGTGATCAATCTGCTGAATGCCATTCCTTCCCTTCCACAGGCGGACCCGGATCGCATCGGGATGTGGGGGCACAGCATGGGAGGCGGGATCACGACCAAGATCCTGGCGATCGACCCTCGGGTCAAAGCTGCCGTGTTGTATGCGCCAAACTCCGCTGATGACGCAGACCTCATCTCCCGCTGGGGGTACGGGTGCATCGGCGATATTCCATTGAATGAACCCCTCGAGCGCTGCAATGCTGCCGATGTGATTCCCCTCTCTCTGCCTCCCGAATTAATTCAGGCCTATGAGCTTGCCGCCGTCGATCCGGGAAAGATGCAGTCCATCGCACCGATCCATCACCTGGACCAGATCAACGCTCCTGTTCAGATCCACATCGGGACTGCAGATGGAGATACCCTTGGCTCCACACCGCCGGAGTGGTCTTATAAGTTGAACCAGGCGCTAGTCGACGCCGGAAAACAGGTTGACTTGTTTCGGTATGAGGGAGAGCGCCACTCATTCATAGGCGACCAGTGGCTGATCTTCATGAGCCGGGCCGCAGCTTTTTTTGATCAATATGTTAAAAACTCGTCGCCCTGAGTGAAGTAAAGGTAGGATATTAACTGGTGAGATACCGACAAGAGATCCGAGGAGATAATCAATGAATAATGTCCGACCCCGCTTGACACTGCTGACTGAAGAACAGATCCAGGATGTCCATCGATATACCTTGAAGCTTCTTGCAACTACAGGAGTACGCGTCGACTCACCGTCGGCGCTGGAAATGCTCAGGAAAAAAGTGGGGGATTCCATGGTCGATGGAAGGACTGTACGTATCCCCGCCGACCTGGTCGAATGGGCGGTCAAAGCCGCGCCGCGCCAGATCCAGATGTACGACCGGCGCGGCAATCCACAATTCTGTATCGGCGGGGAGGGGGATCGTACACGCTTCGGGATCGGTGTCACGGCCCTCTATTACCAGGAACCGGAATCCGACACACCGGTGTTGTTCCAGCGCAAACACATGCAGGATATGGTCCGGGTAGGGAACCGCCTTCCAAACTACGACATGGTTTCAACGGTTGGGATCGTGCGGGATGTGCCCGAGCATCTCACTGACCTGTATGGCAGTCTGGAACATTTTGCAAATGGGATCAAGCCAATGGTGCTGTTGTGCTCGGACGAGCACGAATTTGATCACGTCATGCAGATGTTCGAAACCCTGCACGACGGAGATCTGGGTGAGAAACCGTTCATTATGCCGTATTTCAACCCGGTCTCCCCGCTGGTGATGAACGAAGGCACAGTGGACAAGATGCGGATCGCGATCGAGCGCGGCCTGCCGGTCATCATCTCCAATTACAGCATGTCCGGCGCGACCACTCCCATCACACCTGCCGGGACGGTAACGGTCCTGCTCGCCGAATTACTGGCTGGCCTGGTCATAGGACAGCTCTACAGGGAAGGCGCGCCGATGCTGCTGGGCATGCTGCCGGTGTACTTCGATATGAAGACACTGATGAACTTCTACGATCCACAGAGCATACTGGTCAGCCTGGCGTGCGCCGAGATGATGGAATTCTATGGCATCCCGCACTGTGGCACGTCTGGGAGCGGCACGGGCTGGGGCATGGACCTGTTGGCGGCCGAAACCTACTGGATGAACACCCTGATGTTCACCCTGACCAAGGGCGGGATCGCACCGTTCGTCGGCGATACGCTGGGCTCCAAGGCAATCTCCCCGCAGACTTTCATTTACTGCCACGAGATCATTGACCAGGCGCTGCGTTTCTCGAGCGGCTTTCAGCTCGACGATGCTCACGTGGGGCTGGAGGAGATTCATAAAGTGGGCGCAGGCAAGAGCTATGTTTCGGCGCCGACCACCCTGAAGAAATACAGGACGGGGTATTACGTCAATCCCATCTTCCCCCGCTGGAGCATGGAGAAATGGATCGACGCCGGCCAGCCGCATGTGCAGAAGAAACTACGGGAGTACACCATTGATTTCCTGAAGGACCTGCCCGCCCCGGAAGACCATGAAGAGTTGATGAGGAAGGGGGAGGAGTTTATTAAAACCCATGGGTAATCTGTCTCCTTCATGACAAAAGACACAAGACTTTCTCCTCGGAAATTCGTATACTGATTAAGAAGGTTGTGCAGAAAGGAGCTGGCGCCATGAACTGGAAAATCTTTTTTCTTAAGTTCCTCAGAAACGTTGTACTGGGGGTGGTTTTTGGTGTCCTTTCCCTGAGCCTTTTTGGATACCTGCTTGCGGGGAAGGAGGGCGCCATCAATATGGCCTACTGGGGCATAGCCCTGGGCATGCTCGGTGGCTTTGCATCTGGGATCGGGGTTCTATTTGAAGCCGGTTATTGGGGCAAAGGCGAAAACCTTCAAAACCTCCCGGAATGGAACTGGTTTGTAAAAAAAGACGAGGATCGAAAGAACAGCCCGCGATAGGAAATAAGTTCATTGACTCGTCCACCT
>DATAKV010000370.1:0-12209 GCA_036261375.1 Anaerolineales bacterium | reverse complement strand
TGTCGCTCCAGCCGTTAAGCGGCGGACCCACGTATGAATTGGCACCCGGGATTCCGGGAATGCGATGGCAGGAGTGGCATCCGTGGCGCTGGATGAGCTGCGCACCCCGCTGCGGATCACCTCCCTCGACCAGGCTGACCTGCTCCTCACTCGATGCACAGCCGGTCAACAGGAATCCCGTGAGGATGACTGATAAGACCATATACCGCAGAACTTTTACATACAATTGCAAGATGCTATCCTTTAATCCGCTGGGCTTCCACAGCCTCCATGGCAAACAGCCAGCGCCCCATCACGCCGACTGCAGCACTCAGGTACACCACGCCTGCCGGGACCCACATTATGGTGCCCGCAAGCTGCTGATCCTCGAGAGCAGTCAATCCAAAAATGGCCGTATCGTGAATATGGCTGGGGTACCAGACATAGGGCGAGAACGCGATCAGCACACCCAGCAGCCCGCTGACCATGGCGATACCAAAGACGGCCATGATCGCGACCCCAAACGTTGCCGAACGCCCGTTGTGAATATTTTCGGTCAATCCGGCAAAGACCTGCCAGAAAAGCAGAGCGGTGAGAAAAAAACTGGTGTGCTCCAGGAAATGTATCCATTCATTGTGCAGGGATGCTTCATACAGACGAGGCATGTGCCAGACCCAGATGGCAGCGGCGTGTAACAGGCAGGCTGTCATTGGCCGCATCAGATATTCCCAGGCGTTCTTCCCCTTCCACTCCTTCCAGATCCGGGTCGTCCAACGGGAAGGCAGCGCCCAGGCGAGAGCCAGCTCGAAACGGCCGATCACAAAAAGAGGCGCGGCAGCCAGCATTAATAGCAGGTGCTGGACCATGTGGGCGGAGAAAAGCTGGTCGCTCAAAGCGCCCAGCGGCGAGACCAGGGCGATGAAAAGCAGCAGTGTGGCAATACCGAAAGCTGCCGCACGTCCCCGGCTGATACCGGCGCCGATGCCCGCCCGTTTCCACAGCGAACGTATTCCCAGGACGTAGACACCGCCCAGAAGGAGAAGAAGCGGCACATCCAGCCAGGACCACTGTTCCCAGCTTGAGCTGCCGTGACCACCGCCATGTGCGGACACGGAATTTACATTCCTCGCCAATAACAGGAACAGCGTATAGAGAAAAAGCAGGATCCTGGAAAAGAAACTCATGTCAGGTACGGAACCCCATAAAGAACAGCGAGAATGATCACCCCAAAGACTGCGATGACGGTGAAATAGAGAGCTGAATTTTCGACTGCAATATAGCGGCCCGACGAATACAAGCCGCGCCGCGCAAAGAACTGGACGAACAGGTTCATCCCTAGCCCACCGAGCATCAAGACCGCCAGAAAGCCCTCGATCATAATAAACAGAGAAGCATAGGCATGATCTGACACTGTGTAATTTTTGGTCAAAAGCACGTAGAGTATGATCCCGGTACCCATGGCGGCAAGCAGCAGTGAGAACAGCAAGTGATTGCGAAGCGCCGGCTGGTTGTCATCATGGATGGCGCGGACGGAGAGCGAGGAAGGGATCAGGCTTACCAGCCAGAGACCCAGGCCGATCAGCGGCAGCAGCCAGGCCGGGTTTTCAAACCCACTCGGAGGCCAGACCGGATTTTCCAGCCGGATATAAAAGTAACTGAACAACAGGCTCGCCAGGCCAACCCCAAAGACCAGCAGGGTCAGCATCATTCCGTTGCGGGCTACGGTTCGCGAACCATAGCTGCGCACCAGAATCCCGTGCTCCCGGGCAAATGCATCCTCCTCGTCCTGGCTCGTCGGTGATGTTTTCGGCCAGTGCCAGCCGATCAGGCTTGCGATGAAGATCAGCGCGCCGATGGCGGCCACCCAGCGCAGGCTCCAGATCTCAGAGCCGAAGATGATGATCAGGCCCACCGCCGAGACAAAGGGCCAGATCGACGGTTCGGTCACGCGAAATATCTCGAGCGGTTTCCCCTCCAGGGTAGATGTCACCATGGCGGCGCGCCAGCTCGTCGGCCAGCGAGCCAGCGCATTCACCAGTTTTTGGGTGCTCTCCGTTCCTCCCTGGGTGCCCCCCGGCTCCCACAATGGATGCCGGCTGTTGACGATCGGCAGGACCGAAAAGTTATGCGGCATGGGAGGCGTAATAGTCTTCCACTCCAGCGAATCCGCATCCCACGGATTCTCCCCGGCGGGGGCTCCGGACTGCATGCTCCGGATCAGGTTGACCAGGAATATCAGCACGCTCGCCGCAATCATAAAAGCCCCGATGGTCGAGATCAGGTTGTATGGCTCCCAGCCGATGCCGGCCGGGTAGGTATACACACGCCGCGGCATCCCCAGGATACCGACGATATGCATCGGAAAGAACGTGACATTGAAGCCGATGAACATCAGCCAGAAGTGAAGCTTGCCCAGCCCTTCATCAAACAGTCTTCCATTCCATTTCGGAAGCCAGTAGTAAAAGGCTGCGAAAAGCGGGAAGGTCACTCCGCCGATCAACACATAATGGAAGTGAGCGACGACAAAATAGGAATCATGCACCTGGCTGTCGAACGGCACCGATGCGACCATCACACCGGTGATCCCGCCCAGCACAAAAATGACCAGGAATCCCATGACAAAAAGCATAGGCGTATTCCAGCGCGGGCGGCCGCGCATAATGGTGGTGATCCAGGCGAACACCTGAATGCCGGCCGGGATGGCGATCATGGTGCTGGCCGCCGTGAAGAAGGTCATGGCAATATTCGGCAGTCCCACAGTGAACATGTGGTGTGCCCATAAGCCAAAGCTGATGAAACCCGTGGCCACAATGGCAACGACAATGAGCGAATAGCCGACGATAGGCCGCCGGGAAAAGACCGGCACGATCATCGAAACGATCCCCGTTGCCGGAATGAACTGGATATAGACCTCCGGATGCCCAAAGATCCAGAAAAGGTGCTGCCAGAGGATGGGCGTCCCGCCAGCCTCGGTGTTAAAGAACTGCGTCCCGAAATGACGATCCGTCTCCATTAGCATGCTGGCGACGAACAGCGGAGTAAACGCAAACAAGATCGAGAAGGCGGTGACGAGCATGGCCCAGGCAAAGAGCGGCATCCGGCTCAGCGACATGCCCGGAGCGCGCATATTAAGGATCGAGATAATGATCTCGATCCCCGCGGCGATGGCGGAAACCTCTGCCACCCCCAAAGCCAACAACCAGAAATCCATGGCTATGCCTGGTGAATAGCGCGGACCGGCTAACGGCACGTAGGCAAACCAGCCGTTCTCGGGGACAGCGTCGAACAGGAAGCTGGCATAAAAAAGAAGGCCGCCGAATAGAAATACCCAGAAACTGAAGACCCCGAGCCGCGGGAAGGGCATCTCACGGTTGCCCAGCAGAAAAGGCAGCAGCATGATGGCAAACCCCTCGATGATCGGGACAGCAAACAGGAACATCATCGTTGAGCCGTGCATGGTGAAGAACTGGTTGTAGGCATCCGGCGATAGGAAGGTATTCTCCGCTTTTGCCAGTTGTATGCGCATTAGCAAGGCATTGATCCCCCCCAGCACGAAAAAGCCAAAGGCAGTAAAGATCAGCCGCTTCCCGATGGTGTCATTTTGCAGAGCGCTCAGCCGCCCGATCAACGTCGGCTCCGGGTCGTCCCATTGACGAGAAAGGGCATCATCCTGGACAGGATATTTCAATAACTGCTCTGTATCGGAAGGATCCAAATGGGGGTTTTTATAGTCCTCCATGGGCCTTTTTTCTCTACCGGCGTCTTCGGGATTTGCAGGTATGGATACGCTCATATCACTCCAGATATTTCATGTAAGCCAGAACAGCCTGCAGCTCTTCCCCGCTCAGGTCCATGGGGGGCATATGGTTTCCGGGCTTGATCGCCTGGGCATCGACGATCCAGCCCGCCAGGTTGCCGGTCGTGTTTTCCAAAATTCCCGCACCGATAGTCCGGCGGCTGGCGACATGGGTCAGATCGGGTCCCAGGTCGCCGGAGGCGTTGGTACCTTCAATAGCATGGCAGTACACGCAGGCGGATCCCAGGAAGATCTGCTGTCCCTCCACCGCCAGCTCGTCTTCCGGCGGTCCAGGCACTGTCTGCTGATGTTCCAGCCAGGCAGCAAACTGCTGTTCCGAATGGACAATAACGACCAGTTTCATTTTGGCATGCTGCGTCCCGCAGTATTCGGCACATTCCCCCCAGTATTCCCCCGTCTTATCGGCGACCAGGGTTAACTCATTGACCTGGTTGGGAAGCAGATCGAGCTTACCGCCCAATTCGGGCACCCAAAAGCTGTGGATGACATCCTTCGCGGCCAGCCGGAGAGTCACAGGCTGGCCGGCCGGGATATGGATCTCGTTCGCGATCTCAAACCCCTGGTCCCCATACTGGACCTCCCACCACCACTGGCGCCCGATCACATCGATGACCAGCCCCTGCTCGCTATCAGCGATCTGGTTGTTAGCCCGCATGGTTCCTATATTTGCACCAAACAGGATAACCAGGATCAGCGCCGTAAAGCCTACACCCCAGGTCAGGACAATGCCATTCCCTTCGTTCGGCCGCTTGAGTTCCTCTTCAAGGTCGTAACCGCGATCACCCCAGATCGCATACGCCAGATAGATCATCACCCCGATAAATATGACGGTCCCCAGGATGATCATGAACCAGCTAAGGCCGGCGATATGCCGTGCAGCCGGCCCCTGAGGAGCCAGCATCGACGGCGTACGGATAAAACTATTCTCTACATTTGCATTGAGGCAGCTGCCAAGCCAGAACAGATTTAAAACGAGCCACCCAAGAACAAGGCCCAGCCTTTCTCTTCGTCTGTGCATAAATTTTTCCTCTACAACTTTTAGACAACCAATAAAAAGGTTTTCTATTCCTCAGTTAACAGGGCCGTAAAAAGAGCGCAGGAATGCCGACCGCAAGGATTGTCACTCCAAACAACACGCTTAAGAAGAAACCACTTAGGTAAACGAATTCAACCGGCCCATCTGACCACTGGGACGTCTCCCGGACCTGGTCTCGCAGAGTCTGGTCCCGGTTCAAATTTCGCCAGCTTCGATAGGACCGCATTCCAAACAAAGCCACACCAAGCAAGGCCAGGACCGTGAGCACAACGACGATCACGGACAGACCCGGGAAGCCCAGAAGATTAAAATTCCACCTCATTCGGCAGAACGCTTCGACAAGCAGATAACTCACAATAAAATGAATGGACCACAGAATCGGACCCGCCAATAACTGAAACCAAAAGATCCACGAGCTACCTTCCTGCCGGGACGGTGCAGCCTGTGACATACTGAATTACTCCCGTTAACAGATGAAATCTGGAAGGAGGGGATATCAACCAAGAAGGTATTATTGTCCGATAGCTTTGTACTCGGTTTTCTTTTATCCCCAATTAATGAACTTCTTATCATTGTACAAAATAAATGTGCCTGTCTCAAGTAGGGTTTTCCCCTATAACAAATGTGCTGTTTTCTATGTCGCTGCAGATCTTTTATCGAAAGGACACAATCAGGGAATTCCCGTATAGGATATAGGGTCTTCTCCGCATTGAGGCTGTCGGGAGGAGGCCTATAATGAATATCAATATTTAAGTATCGATTGATTGCCTTGTTCGCCCGCTTTCTCGTCGCCGGATGAAAGACCGAGCATCCAGTTTCTTTTTGTCCAGGAGATACAACAACGATCCTAAATCTTTTCTTGAAGATCCAGCATGTACATCTGGGACGCTCTTAAATCTGGAATGGATGGCGGCAGGCATACCAAGTGCCTGCCGTATTGTTTTCGGGAGACGAGGATCGGCGGTCGAACAACAGAAAAAGGAGGCTGAAATGTTGAAGATGGAGCTCAGAGAAGGTACAGAAGTCTATACGCCAAACAATGAACAGGTTGGCCGGGTTACCGGTTTTGTGCTGGACCCATCCACGAACGAGATCACTCACCTGATCATTCAAAAAGGCTGGCTCTTTGCGGAAGACCGGGTGATTCCTTTCGATATGGTCCGTTCTGCCGGAGAGGATCGAGTCGTGCTTAAGGATGAGATTCAGGATATCAACCAGCTGCCTCTTTACGAAGAGACCCATTTCATCCGCACTCGCGATACCGGTGTTCAGCGCAGGGGTGATACGGGAGCTCCCATGGACAGGCCGGTTGGCATGTCTACCTATGATGAGACAAACCGTGATCCCATCACCGAAACCGGCACCAGCAGGGATGTCACTCCGGGATATCGCCCCGCACCCGCCTATATCTGGTATCCGCCAAACGGGTACGTTGGGTACCCTGTGGGATACTACGGCTGGCCGTACATGGAGAAAACCCGCAATATCCCTGAGGGAACGGTCCCGCTCAAGGAGGGAACGGATGTGATTAGCTCGGATGATAAGCATGTGGGCGATGTCGAGCGCGTGCTCGTCGATCCGGATCTTAACCGGGCAACACATCTCATCATCTCGCAGGGATTGCTCTTCAAGGATCGCAAGCTGGTCCCGGCCCACTGGGTACGTTCGGCCGAGGAGGATAAAGTCCACCTGTCAGTGTCTTCTGAAATGCTGGAGGATCTTCCTGCCTATGAGGAATGAACGAAACAGTTGTTAATCGAGTGTGTAGAGACTCGCCGAGTCTCTACACCGTTTTAAAGAAGATTGAGGAGAAAAGGTTCACATGCTTTTTAAAAATAGAGTTGTATTAACGTTGCTTGCCGCATCCATGCTCGTCCTGTCTGCCTGTGCTCCGGGCGAAAGCGGGGTTCCTGTCACCGGCGAGACTGTTGTACCCACCGAATCGACGTCTTCACCGGTCCTGCCTCCCGAAGCGGTCCTCACTGCCCAGCAGTGGCTGGCGTCACAGCTGAACACAGCCGCCGACCAGATTCGGATCGTTGAGGTGGAACAGGCCGAATGGACCGATTCCTGTCTCGGGCTGGGACGCCTGGACGAGAGCTGTCTGCAGGCGATCACTCCCGGCTGGCGGGTCGTGTTCGAGAGCAACGGCGTGACCTACGAAGTCCGGACAGACGAGACCGCCTCCGCCGTCCGCCTGGCGCCCTCGTCAGGGACAGAAGAAAACAGCCTGGAAAACACTCACTGGAGATTGGTCTCGTTTGGAGACCTGGGTTCGGAACAGGGACCCGTGGAGGGGTCCCTGGTCACTCTCATCCTGGCGAATGGCCAGGCCGGCGGATATGGCGGCTGTAATTCATATGGCGGTACCTACCAGGTGGAGGGAGATTCGATCACCTTCGACGAAATGGTAAGGACCGAGCGTGCCTGCGAGGACGAACGAATAACGGAACAGGAAAACCGCTATTTTCAGGCATTGGAGTCTGTCGCCCGTTTTGAACGGTCTGATAATCTGCTCGTTCTGTCGGATGCTGACGGGAACGGCCTGCTGGTCTTCGAGACTCCGCTTTCGATCCAGCCGGGATTTGTGCCCGGAACGTCTTACCCGTAGCATTTCCGGGACAATTTTAAGGAGAGAAAGATCTTCAGACAAGGCTTGCTTAAAGTAGAGCACTCAATCGTGTTATGTCATCCTTCCAAAGGACTGTCCCCGTTCGGGCCGGGAGCCCACCGGGGCGAGACGGCCTTCGGGAGGATGACGTGTAAATAGACTTTGAGCATGCCCTGTAATAAAGGAGAAACCACGATGCCCTATACATCCACATCAGACCTGCCGGACAATGTTCGAAATGTACTGCCCTCGCATGCCCAGGAGATCTACATGGAAGCCTTCAACAGTGCCTGGGAGCAGTATGACCGGCCGGAAGAACGCCGGGTGGACAGCTCGCGGGAAGAAACCGCCCACCGCGTCGCCTGGGCGGCCGTGAAGAACAAGTACGCAAAAGATGAAGCCACCGGCAGGTGGAGAGAAAAGTAAACATCCCCAATCAAGTCAAATAAATAGGATCACTTCTAGAACCCGTCTGTATGGAGAGGCATGGCCATCAGTCGGGTCCTTTGTTAATTTATGATGGTATTATTCTCATCGGGTAATTTCTGCAAATCACGCGCCTAGCCGGCTTCGCTCAAGGGTTCCATCGAGCCGTTCAGGAAAAGATCTATTATCGTTAATATATCAGAGCGTTCAAAGCCGGCGACCGGGCCTGGCTACATCATTTAGGAGAGGAATCCAGCAAATAAATGGCAAATCTCGATGCGTTCCAGCCGAGGGAGGATGGCCAGCTTCTGATCGCCATCCGGGAGGAAGAGGTCACTGTCGCGCCCGAAGGCAGGACAAGGATCCATGTTGGACTGATAAATGAAGGTCTCACAGGGGAGAATGTCACTCTTTCGGTCCAGGGGGTGCCCGCCGAATGGACGACTCTCGATACCCCGGTCGTTTTCCTCGCGCCGGGAGAAGCCAGGCAGGTCATCCTCACCCTGCAGCCGCCTGCGATGCCAACGGTCCGGGTCGGCCATTATACGCTGGAAGTGCGGGCCGTCAGCCAGAGCGACCCGAGGCGCTCAGACACGGCCCAATGCGTTGTGACCGTGGCGGCCTACCAGTCCAGGGGCCGCATCGAGATCCTGCTTGGAGCGGTCGAGTTCTCTGCCGTCCCGGGCTCCAGCGTGGAGATTCCTATCCTGCTCCACAACCATGAGACCGTGGAGGACAGCATCCGCCTGGGGGTCGCGGGACTTCCGGCAGACTGGATCTCCACGAACACCGCCCTCACCCGGCTGTCCTCCTCGGCCAGCGAGGAAATCCGGCTGACCATCCAGGTGCCTCGCTCTCCCGACGCCGTTGCCGGCCGGATGCCTTTCACGCTGCATTTCACCAGCGAGTTATTCCCCACCCAGACCACTGCAGTAGATTGCTCGCTGACGATCCTGCCGTTCTCAGAATTTTCGGCCGCGATCGAGCCGGACCGGCTTCAGGCGGGCAGGTATGTCAATCTGGTCATTGCGAATGAAGGCAATACAACCGACACCTATACCCTGCACTTTCAAAGTCCGGACAATGCATTGTTCTTCGAGAAGGCGGTGCAGGTATCCCGCCCGGGGATCGACCCTGGCACCCAGGAGATCGAGATCCTGAATGTGGAGATCCCCCAGGCGGAACAGCTTCAGGTCGCGGCCGGGGAGCGGGCCGTCTATCCCTTCCGGGCTAAACTCGGGGCGCGGCCGTTCTTCGGGAACGAGAGAGAATATCCATTTACGGTCGACATCCGTACAGCGGAGAACCGCTCGAGAGAAATTTCCGGGCTCGTCCGGGAGGCGGGCTATCTGCCCGCCTGGCTGGTTGCCGTTGGCGCGCTGAGCTGTCTGATCCTGTGCTTCGCCCTGCTTGTGCCGCTCAGCGGTCTCCAGCGGACCGCCCGTGCCACCCAGACCGCCTCCTTCAACCAGACCCAGGCCGCACTCTCGGGGCAGTCAGATACGGACGGCGATGGCCTGACCAATGAGCGCGAGAACAGTCTCGGCACAGATCCGCTCCTGGCAGACAGCGATGCCGATGGCCTGCAGGACCGCGACGAAGTCGATACCTACCGGACCAATCCGCTGGACGCGGACACTGACGATGACGGCCTGTTGGACGGCGCCGAAGTCCTGACCCATTCGACCGACCCGTTAAATCCAGATACGGATGGCGACGGTCTTGGCGATGGCGACGAGATCTCACGCGGCACCGATCCCCGCAACCGGGACACCGACAACGATGGCCTGCCAGACGGCGAAGAGGTGCGCCTGGGAACCGACCCGCGCAAGGCCGATACCGATGACGACGGCCTGCTCGACAGCCAGGAAAACCCGACCTGCCCGCGTCCCCTCGATCCCGATTCGGATGGTGATGGCATCCTCGACGGCGCAGACCGCGACCCGTGCAACGCCTCCAACCCGGCGCTGACAGCCACCGCGCTCTCCGGCGCGCCGACCACCACAGCCTTCCCCTCTGCCACCCCGTCCCTCATCCCCTCCGCTACCCAGCCCATCCCCACACACACTCCGCCAGCCCCGAGCCTGGAGGGCCTGATGCTTTTCGCTTCCAACCGGGATGGTAACTTCGAGATCTACGTCCAGAACCTCGTCGACCTGGCCCAGGCGCGCCTGACCAACAGCACTGCCCAGGATACCCAGCCAGCCCTGGCGCCGGATGGCGGCCAGTTTGTCTTCGTCTCGAACCGGGATGGCAACAACGAGATCTACATCCGCACGATAGCCAATCAGGCGCCGGTCAACCTGACAAATCACGATGCGGACGACCAGCAGCCCGCCTGGTCAACAGATGGCAGCTGGATCGTCTTCACCAGCAACCGCGACGGCAACCAGGAGATCTATATCATGAACAGGGATGGCTCTGATCTCCGTAATCTCACCAATAACCCGGCCAGCGACTCGGCTCCAACATGGTTTACATCCGGGTCCGAGCAGTGGATCGCTTTCACAACCAACCGCGATGGCAATCAGGAGATCTATAAAGTCAGGCCGGATGGCTCAGGCCTGGCGAACCTGACCCTGAACCCCGCCAACGACCATTCCCCCTCGGGGTCCGCCGGAACTCTTCTGGCCTTTGTGTCGGAGCGTGACGGCAACTCTGAGATCTACACCATAACCGACACCGGCGGCGCGCCGACCAACATCACCAACCACCCCGCCCAGGACCTCGACCCGGCCCTGCAGCCCGGCGCTCAATGGATCTCGTTCGCTTCAGACCGGGACGGCCAGCTTGAAATATACGTGGTCCCTGTTACCGGCGGCGCCGCTTACAACCTGACGCGCAACGCCAGCCAGGACAGCCAGCCGGACTGGTAGAACTCGGAACACATTTTTGAAATGTAGGTATTCGAGAAGCTCACCCCTGGGCGATCAATCCGTCTGTTTTGACTTGGCTTTGGCCCGCTCCACGAGGTACATCAGTCCAGAGTTGATGAACAGGTTCAACAGGGCTGCGCCCACCGCCAGGATGTAGGCATCCAGGGCCACGGCAATGCCGATGGCCGCCACCGACAGGATCGAAGCGCTCGTGGTCAGACCCTCGACCACCCGTTCCCCCTGCTCACGGTATTTCAGGATCGTCCCCGCCCCCAGGAAGCTGATGCCGACCACGACCGCCTCCACCACACGGACAGGGTCGGCTCTCAGGATGTCGCGCGGCTCGAAGGAAAGAAGCAGGATGTTGGCCAGCATGACGAAGAACGCAGCCGTGCCTCCCACCAGCATGTGCGTGCGCAGACCGGCCGGCCTCTCGGCAAACTCGCGCTCGATCCCCACCAGCCCGCCCAGCAGCGCGGCGACTACGACCTTCCCCAGCATCTGCAGTTCCATCGTTGCATCCATAACACCTCCTCCAATGTGGTATATGTTCTCTAGAACTAAGACGATGCGGGCAGGGAATAGTTATTTTTGAGGTCTGCAAGCTCGATGTCCCGGCAGCGATGTAAGATGCAAGCCGTCTCATAAAGGATGTAATGGATAACATGCTTGATGCACAGCGATGCATGCAAGATGCAGTGCCGCACAAGTTTGATTCCATGCTCTGCATGCTTGTTGTAAAGGGAGTCATCAACGATTTAGGGTCCTGCATCTTTGATTCTGGGCCAGTATCTTTGATGTAGAGTGAATCACCGAACTTGTGTGGTGCTTCATGATCGATGTTCGGCGTCCATCGTGGATGCCCTGCCTTTCATCTAATATGGATTGCATTACACCAACTGCTCTTGTTTATATTTGCACAACTGTAGGGTGGAATCGTTGACGTCTGCGGTAAGATAAACCTCGCACACTAGATTTATTGATCGTTTGTCTCTTCCTGCAGGTTGAGGCGCCGGTCGATGCCTATACCATCCACATCGAAGCTCATGTTTCCATGGTATCCATCATGGAAACCCATCCAGAAAGGATACAGGCAGCCCATGTCACCCAAACGCTTTCCCAGCAATGTTCAAAACCAGGCCGAGGATATCCGCGCGGCATGGAATTACATTAACACATCGATGACCTTTGGCGATCTTGACTTTTTGGCCTTCAACGCCGCGATCGAAAAGGCCGACGCGCTGGAGGGGGAAGTCAACGACCTGCGCACCCTGCTCATCGACCGCCTCAACCAGCGTAACGACGCCTACGCCGGCCTGTGGGATAATGTCAAGCGTGTCCGCAGCGCAGTCAAGGGCATCTACGGCGATGACTCGTCGCAGTATGAAATGGTCGGCGGGACGCGCGCCAGTGAACGCAAGCCGCGCTCCCGCCGGGTGTCCGAATAGAGCCGCTCCTGCCACA
>DATAKV010000262.1:0-8167 GCA_036261375.1 Anaerolineales bacterium | reverse complement strand
AACCCTCATCTGACAATTTTGCGAGGTAGAGACGATGGAAGAATCGATTCTGGTAATTCTCAAGATCGTTGGAGCGCTATTCTTGTTCTGCAAACTCATCGGAAGGTGTGCGCAGGTATCCACATCCGGTGAAGTTAACCGTATCCTGGGCAAATCGCTGGTAATGCGAACAGGAAATTTTTCGCCCTGGCAGGAAGGCTCGAAGAAGTAAAGCTTATCTACTTTCCCTCAGGACAAGACCTGCAAATTGAGATCGAGCTATTGGAGTCGGCCTTGGGGTGCACTATATCTAAATGGCGCCCAAACTGTCAGCAACCTTGGCTCGGGAAAGGACGGAGGACGGTTCGGCTTCGGTAACTCGGTGCGTTCGATACGCATCTCCCCGTTTTGCGTAGAGCTTAACGTTTCAATTGTAACTGACGGCGAGGATCTGCCTGCGATCTGGCCTACCACCTGTTGGGCAGAGGGGATTGTTAAAGATGTAGTAGAACGTGCCAATGGCTACCTCCTGGCTCAAAACGCGCTATTACAAATGGAGATTGCCCGCATCACATTTCGAGACGATCCAAAGCATTTCAACGTTGCCGGCATAGAGGGCTGGGCATTTCCATCAGAATGGAAGCGCGCCGGTGAAATCGATGTGGTGGTGATCAACTCCTTTGCCAAGGAGGGTAAAGCCGGTCGTACTCCTCGGCCCTGTTTCGGGAAGGCGCTGGTGATGAGCGCCACCGCGACGATTGCGGGGGTGAGCACCGTACTGACGAACGAGTTTTTGGCGATTACCCTTGTGCACGAATTAGGTCATTACCTCGGGCTAACCCACGGGACCGCTAACAAAGACGCCAGTAATATCATGTTTGATGAAGGAGCGCTCAATGATGATCTTTCTGATAAGTCATTATGGAACGATCAGATCCGAGAGATGCAGGATCGCCTGGCGAATCATCTGGCACGCAAGGGAGATCGTATGGTGCAAGTGATGGCCGCAGACTGAATTCCCCCATATTTGGCGGATCTACATATAGACATCGATGAACGAAAATGCCGCTCCCAAAACCAATGAGGGGTGACATACCTCATTTTAACAAGGAGCTATCGAGGGTGTTGTTGAGGTATAAGCCCGACGGGTCGAAATTTATAGCCGTATACAATCAGCCCATTTGAGACAAATTGCGAAAGGTTATATACATCCCTATTTGCGTCGACTCGCTTATCATTTTCCCTGCATTCGGGAAACCGTAAACCATTACACTTTTACTGAGAATGAGTTGACCCCTTAACCGGCCGGTTCTCTTTTGACAAATAGCGTTCTCGTACTGCATCTGCAGTACGCAGGTAAATGATGCCCAGTCACCCGCTTCACCTGGAGGCGAGATTTTCATTTTCCGATAGAATGTGCTTGACTTCCGCCAGCCTCATTCAAGGGATCAACCATGAACCTGCTTCTGCACAACTTCACGCTCATCGACGGTACCGGGCAGCCGCCTATTCCAGACGCGCGCATCCTGATCCGGGGAGACAAGATCGAGTATGCGGTGCCGGCCTCGGGGTGGATCGAGGCGGATGATGTTCCGCTGAGGCTTGACCTAAAGGGCGGCTTCGTCCTGCCCGGGCTGATCGATGCCCATGTCCATCTATCCGGCTCAGGCGAAGCGGACAGCCAGTTTCGGGTGCCTGGCGGCGATGGAGCGATGGCGCTCAAGGTCCTGCGCAACGCCCAGAGGAACCTGGCGGCCGGCATCACTACCGTGCGTGACCTGGGCGGCTGGAACGAGCTGGAGTTCGTGATGCGGGAGTGGATCCGCAGGGGAGAGTTCGCCGGGCCGCGCATGTGCCTGGCGGGGCGCTTCATCTCGATCAGCGAGGCGGGCGCGGATTACTATGAAGGCATGTACCGCGTCGCCGACGGCGTGGACGAGGTCCGTAAGGCGGTGCGCGAGCAGGTCAAGCACGGGGCGGACCTGGTCAAGATCGGCGTGACCGGCGCGGTGCTGGTGGAAAGTGGGGAGCCGGGCCTGACGCATTTCAACATGGACGAGATCCGGGCGCTGGTGCAGGAGGCGGCCAAGTTCGGCCGCCGCGCCGCTGCCCACGCCCACGGCATCGACGGGATCCGCAAGGCGCTCGAGGCGGGTGTGCACTCCATCGAGCACGGCACGTTCCTGCACCAGGACCCCGCCGCCATCCGTTTCATGGCAGAGAAGGGCATTTTCCTTGTCCCGACCCTGAAGGTGGGCTGGGACATCATCCATGCGGGCGCCCCCTCGATCCCCGGCTGGATCCTGGAGAAGAACCGCGCCACCCAGGGCGATGCCGAGTGCAGCCTGAAACTGGCCTATGAAGCAGGCGTGCCGATTGCGATGGGCTCCGACGTCGGGACGCCGCTCAACGTCCACGGGGAGAACGGGCTGGAAGTGTACTGGATGGCACAGGCCGGGATGTCTGCTATGGATGCGATTGTCTCTGCGACCGGGACAAGCGCCCGCCTGCTCGGCTGGGAGTCGTGGCTGGGAACGCTTGAAAAGGGCAAAGCTGCCGATTTGATTGTCCTCGACACCGACCCGCTCGACGACCTGCGCCTGCTGGCGGACAAATCACACCTGCGCTGGGTTATGAAGGACGGCCGTATTGCCGCCTGCCACCCGGACCATGACCTGTCTCACGCTCTGCTGGCCAAAAGGATGTTGTGGATTGAATGAATAATACATGTTATCTCAAAAACACACGGCACCGTCACACCTGCACCCACCGCAGGTGCGGTGTTGCGAGCCCCGAGCGTAGCGAGTGGCGAAGCAATCTCATTTAAAATTCCTTATGAATAGGAAGCGAGAGATTGCTTCGTCGGGCTAGCGCCCTCCTCGCAACCCCGGCGAAAGCAGCCGGGGCAATGACGGAAAAGAGTTTTTGGGACAAGTTCTAATAAATCCCCCTGCTCCGGCGGATTTTTATTGAATGAACACTGGATACTTATTCGGGGCCATCAAACTTTTTGAGATACTCTTCGTCAGACCCGGGTGTGGTTGTGCCGGATCCCAATTCTGTTTTCTCATATTCAGCCAGCAGCTCCTTGAGCATTCGCAAAGCGTCCTGGCGGCTATTGGCGGCTTTGCCATATCGTCTTAGTTCATTCATAACTTCATAGTGGATGCCGCTGTACCCTGCACCCGTGCCTCCCGACTGAACGCGATCATAGGCGTCGTGATAGAGCTGCTGCAGCCTGTAATATTCATCCAATGATGTTATGGAGCTCTTTTTCGGAGAGGAGCTGCTCAATGTTGACCTCCAGCTGCTCGATGTTCTTCTGTAAATTGATCTTAAGGCGTTTGATTTCCTCCTGCACCTGTTCCCAGGTCACGGGGCGAATGTCGGCGTCGAAGTGAATTTCCGGGAAGTTGCGCTGGAAGATGTTTTTCACCAGCAGCACCTGGTAGATCTTGCGACCACTCGCCATCACACCTTGATCCTTTAAGACGCCTGTATAAAGTAGAACATCATCGATATACAAGCCAATATAATCACCGGGTTTGAGCTCTTCGGCCATGGGCACTCCTTTTCATCGCTAGCTGGATTTTACCCTTTCTGCTGCAAAACAGAAAACTCCGGGCTGTCCCAAAGGATCATCCCCTCAGGCCTTTCCAGACTTCCAGTTTGTTCTTCACGCGCCCGATCACATCGTCGGTGAACTCGGTTGTCGAGAGGCGGCCGCCGAGATCGGTGGTGGTTTGCCCGGCGTGGACGGCTTCGTAGACCGATTCGTAGATCGCCCGCGAGGCCTTGTCGGCCTGGGGAGTCCCCAGGTAGGTCAGGATGGAGGCCCCGGCCAGGATCATCGCCATGGGGTTGGCGATGTTCTTGCCCTCCAGGGCGGGCGCCGTGCCGTGCGGGGCTTCGGTGAATACGACTTTGATGTGGGCGGCGTTGTCGAAGGCCAACACCTGGCTTTCGGAGCCGGCAATGCTGCCAAACATCTGCAGGACCATATCGGAGAGCAGGTCGCCGTCACGGTTGAGGGTGGGGATGACCAGGGCCTCGCCGCCGATCTTGAGCAGCAGGGCGAGCGTGGCGTCGATCAGCAGCGGCTCGTAGGCGACGTGAGGATGGCGGGCGGCGGCCGCATCCAGCTCCTCCTTGAACATGCCTTCATACACCGGGCTGACGGTGAACTTCGGCCCGCCAAAGACCCGCGCCCCGGTCCGCTCGGCAAGCTGGAACGCGAAGTCGGCCACGCAGCGGCAGATACTGCGGCTGATCTTCGAGGTGCGGTAGGCGATCTCATCGCCGTCGGCGGTCGTCTCACGCCATTCCTTCGCCCCATAGGCATCGTCAACGGCCATGCGGACGATGGAGATCGGGTCATGCACGCCTCCTACCGGGCGGACGCGGGGAATGCGCCGTCCGGTCCGCAGGATGACCGTGCCATTGATCTGCTCGCGCAGCAGCGCGTTCGGGCTGCCCACGTCCCCGGGCTCGGTGGGGGTGATGGTGGCAGCCTTCATCCCCATGCCGCTCTGCAGCATGGCCGCGGCGGCCTCCCTGACCACGCCATTCTGCGTCAGGCGGCGGTTGGCCAGGCTCAGGTCGAAGTGCTGGAAGGCCAGCTCCAGCCCGATCACGTCCGGGACCAGCAGGCGCAGGGCCTCCAGCAGCAGCTCCTCGCCGGTCTGGTCGCCGTGCATGACAACGATCGATCGTGCATTCGTATTTTCTACAGCAGACATTCTCATCCCTCACAGTCGTTTTGGCGGTGATTGTACATCACTTCCCTGCCCCTGAGATGTATCCACCCCGTACCCTTGGCCCCAGAGGATACATGGACAGATCCGGCCGTCCGGGGTACCATGATAGAAGCGTGTATCATGCCATAGCAGTGCCTTACATCCATCAAGGCGCTGTGCCATCGCTGTCTGGCAGACGATTGGATGGCTTGGAAGACGCGGACCCTGCTGCCCTTAGACCGTTTTAACATTGGTTTCATATAAAGCAGGGCCCCGGCCGCTCATAGGAACGAACATTAGTGATTGAGTGAATTGTAGTCTGCCAGATTTTCCATCCCCACAAACCGGCACCCCTCTCCTCGAGAGGGGTGCTGCGCGATAAGCCCGCCCTGTACCTCTACCGCTTTCAGAGAGAGGGGTTTGAATACAGCTCAATCGTATTCCCATCCGGGTCGCGGACTGCGGCCTGGGCGCTCCCTTCGCTGCGGATGATCTGGCCCTCCTGGCGCCCGCCGTACAGGATGGCCAGCCGCACCACTTCCTCCACGTCCTCGACCTGGAAGCCGGGCTGGTGGATGGGGAAGGTCATGAAGTCCACCTCGTCGCGGATCGGGACGAACTTGAGCGTCATCCCGTCCAGCTCTCCGAACTGCGAGCGAATGCTGTAGGTATCCACTTCCCGGAACTGGATTCCGAACGCCTGCGAATAGAAGGCGATCATCGCCTCCATATTGGCGACCCGGAATGCGAGGCTGTTGAGGGTGGGCATACGATCATCTCCGTTTTGTTGGATAGCAGACATACCATTTGAAATTATCACGCCGCCCTCTTCAGGAAGCTTCGCGGCAGGCGTGACCTGCTCCTTTCGGCCGCTAATCAACACTTCGCAATGACGGGAAACGATATCAATGCCGGCTAGATCAATCCCTGCACCGACAGGATGATCATGGCGCTGAGCATGTAGACGGAGGCATAGCGGAAAAGCACAAAGTTCATCCGGTCGGTGTGGATGCGCAGGGTGGCAAAGGCCAGGATGAGCATGACCGCGGTCAGCACGGCGATCAGGCTCAGCAGCCCGGCGTGCAGCCCAACCAGCACGCTTGCCCAGCCAATGGCCGCCGCCGCCAGGATGGACGACACGGCGATCGTCATGCGGGTGAAGCGCTCACCGTAGGTCTCCGGGAAGGTCGGCACGCCGGCGTTTTTATAATCGACCCGGAACTTCATCGAATAGGTCAACGTGTGAGTAGGGATCCAGAAAAGGATGGAAAGACCAAGCAGGATGCCGACCAAATCGATCTCCCCCACAGCCAGCGCACGCCCCGAGAGGATCGGCATGGCCCCTGAGATGCCGCCCCACAGGATGCTCCAGCAGGTGCGGCGCTTGAGCCAGACGGTGTAGACGATCACGTCGAAGAACCAGCCCGCAAAGACGACCCCGCCATAGAGCGGCTGGATCAGCAGAGCCCAGCCGATGCCGAGCAGAGAGAGGGTCACGCCAACCAGCAGGACTTCCCTCTGCTCAAGCTGCCCGGATGCGGCCGGGCGCATGTGGGTGCGCTTCATCTTTGCGTCGATGTCGCGGTCGTACCACATGTTCATGATGGTGCTGCCGCTGATGGCAAGGAACAGGCTGCCGATCAATCCCAGCAGCAGCGAGAGGCTGAACGGCGGGCGGGAGCTGAGATACCCGGCGATCCCTGTGGAGAGGAGCAGGCCGGTCTGCAGCGATTTGATCAGGGGCCAGTAGAGTTGAAGTTTGCGGGGGAGGGTTTGCATCGATTACCTTTAAAGTGCCGGGATTGGGATACGGAAGGATTATACCCGCATGAGTTATCTCTAACCGCCAGGTTACAACTGGTTCTTCAAAAGATCATCGACGGTCTCGCGGCGCAGGATCAGCCTTGCTTTTCCCTCGTCGACCATCAGCACGGCCGGACGGCGCGCCCCGTTGTAATTGGACGACATGCTCAGCTGGTACGCTCCCGCCACCGGGAGGACGATCAACTCCCCTTCCTGGATGTCTGGCATGGGCAGGTTCTCGATCAGGATATCGCCCGACTCACAAAAGGGACCGGCGATGGAGATCGTTTCGGTTCTTTCGCGACGGAGGCCAGTCACCGGCAGACAGGTGTAGCGCGCCCCGTAGAGTGCATAGCGCGGGTTATCGGCCATCCCGCCGTCGATGAGCAGCCAGGTTTTCGACCCGCGTTTCTTCACTGCACCGACGCGGTAGACCGCCACCCCGGCCCGTGCAACCAGGCTGCGGCCCGGCTCGAGGTGCAGGTGGGGCAGGTCCAGTCTACGCGCCCGGCAGCCTTCGACCACGGCCACGGCAATGCCGCGCACATAACTTTCCACGGAGGGGTTCGGCAGCTCGTCTTCATGATAGGCCGCGCCCCAGCCGCCCCCGGGACAGAAATGCCACTCGCCTGTAAACCCGATTTCCACCGCGAGATCCAGCGCCAGGTCAATGGCCGGGAGGAGCGGCTCGGGGTCGCGGAAGTTCGAGCCCTGGTGAAAGTGGATGCCCTTAAGAGGCAGATTGTGTTCCTTACAGAACTTCGCCGCTGTGAGGATTTCTGCGGGCGTCATGCCAAATTTGCTGTCGTGCTGCCCGGTCTGGGTGTGGGCGTGGTGGGTGTGGACGGTGACGCCGGGGAGCAGGCGCAGCCAGATGTGGAGTCCGGGGGCTCGTGTGTCCAACAGCTTGCTGTTGGACTCCAAAGTTCTTAATTCCGTCAAATTATCGACGACGATCGTCCCGGCGTGCTGCAGTGCGGAACGGATATCCTTTTCTGACTTGTTCACCCCATGCACCAGGATATTCTCGCGCGGTACGCCGCCGGCCAGCGCCATGGCGATCCCTCCTTCGCCGGTGCCGTCGACGAGGAGACCATGGGTCTGAGTCCATTCGGCAATGGCCTTGCATAAGAAGGCTTTACCGGCATAGGTGATCCGCGCCGGCGCGGGATAATGGCGCTGCAGGGCAGAGCGATATTCCTCCACTGCGTTGTCCAGGGTGAGGCGGTCGTAGAGGTAGTATGGTGTGCCGTGGTCGGCGGAGAGGGAGGCGAGGCTCTGCCCGCCGATGAATAGAGAATCAGCTTCGATGGACGTCGAATCGGGGAACAGGCTGAGCCGGTCCGCCAGCGGGGTATTCGTTTGCATGGATGGAGATTCCTGAAGGGGTTATCGGCCGAAGAACAGTTCCCACCACACTTCCCAGTTCTGCATGGGCGTGGGCGTGGGAGCGGGCGTGCTGGCTTCGACGGGCGGCTCGCCGGGCTGGGGGATCGGCACGACGGGCAGGTCACCGTCCTGGACGAAGTGGCCGTCGGTGCGCGCCCACTCCTCGACGGCCAGGTCCGAACTGGCATAGGCCACCTCGGTACTCAAAGCCGCCTGAGTTTCCTGGGCCTGCGTTGCCTGGGTCAGCATGATCTCGTGCT
>DATAKV010000245.1:0-4789 GCA_036261375.1 Anaerolineales bacterium | reverse complement strand
ATTCCGGCCGGCGCGCAGCCCAAGGACGGTCCCTCGGCGGGTGTGACCATGGCAACTGCGCTGGTCTCCCTGGTGTCGGGACGCAAGGTCAAGCCCAAGGTGGGTATGACCGGTGAGATTACACTGCGCGGACAGGTGCTTCCGATTGGCGGTGTCAAGGAAAAAATTCTGGCAGCCCATCGCAACGGACTGCGGACCGTGATCCTTCCGAAGCGAAATGAGCAGGATCTGGATGATGTCCCTGAGGAGATCAAGAAGTCCATGAAGTTCGTGTTTGTCGAAACGGTGGGCGATGTGATCCAATCAGCCCTGGAAGCCAAGAAATCGGCAACCACGAAAAAAGACTCGAAAACAACAGGCGATTCGAAGTCAAAGAAAAAAACTGCGTCAAAGAAAACAAGGGCAAATGGCAAAGATACTTCTCGCAGAAGATGACACAACCATGGTCTCGTTATTGAAGACCCTCCTCAAAATGGAGGGATATGAAGTGCTGGCACTGGATGCCAATACGGACATTGCTGCGGCGGTGGAACGAGAAAAGCCTCAGGCACTCTTCATGGATGTCCATTTAGGAGAGCAAAGCGGCATGAAGGTACTGGAGGCGATCCGCCGGAACCGTGATACGGCTAATGTCCGTGTCATTATGACATCCGGTTTGAATGTCAAGGAGGAGTGCATGCGCTACGGGGCGGATGTCTTCCTGTTGAAGCCATTCATGCCCGATGACTTGATCTCCGCTCTCAAAGATTTCTAGAACTGTGGCCGAATCCGTTCAGATCCGCCCGTTTCAATACCCCGAAGATTATCAGTCGGTCTATGACCTGTGGTCTTCCATTGAAAAAGGCGTGCATGTCGGGCGTTCGGACACCCCTGCAGAGATTGAGAAGAAAATCGGGCGCGACCCGGATCTTTTTCTGGTGGCTGTGTGTGAGGAGCGGATCATCGGCTCGATCATTGGCGGGTACGATGGGCGGCGCGGTCTGATCTATCATCTTGCAGTGAGCGCCTCTTTTCGCGGTCAGGGTATTGGCTCGCGCTTGATGGACGAGGTCGAATCCAGGCTTCGTGCCAAGGGCTGCCTGAAAAGCTACCTGCTGGTCGCAGAGGATAACCGGGACGTGGAAGCCTATTATCAACACCGCGGCTGGAAGCCCATGAACACCGTCCATTTGTTTGGAAAAGATCTGGCATGACGATCCGATTTGGGATATTGACGGTCTCCGATCGCTCGGCGCGCGGCGAACGGGAGGATGCCTCCGGTCCGGTTCTTGCACGTCTTGTCGAGGAATATGCCTGGACGGTGAGCCGCCGCTCGGTTCTCCCCGATAACGAATCCGCCATCCGGGAGCTGCTCATCGCCTGGGCCGATGGCGGCGAGCTGGATGTGGTCCTGACCACCGGCGGTACAGGCTTCTCGCCCCGAGATGTCACACCTGAAGCGACGCGCGTGGTCATCGAACGGGAGGCGCCGGGTCTGGCCGAAGCGATGCGCGCCGCCAGCCTGCGCCTCACCCCCCACGCCATGCTCTCCCGGGTAGTGGCCGGCATTCGTAAAAAAACAATCATTATCAACCTCCCCGGAAGCCCAAAGGGAGCCGCCGAAAACCTGTTGGTGCTCATTCCCGTCCTGCCGCATGCCGTTCAGCTTCTGCGTGAAGACCCCGCTTCCGAATCGACCCACTAATCCCTGCTCTCTACTTACTTCTCTTGTAGTATAATCCCGCCGCTTCAACCTACTCTCACACCGAACAAGGAAAGTGCAAGCATGATCGACGTAAATGCATTACGCAAGGGTGTCACCTTCGAAATGGATGGGGGACTCTACAAAGTGCTGGATTACAGCCACAACAAAACCGGGCGCGGCAATGCCAACATCCGCATCAAAGCCCGCAACCTTCTCACCGGCGCGAATATCGAGCGCACCTTTAACTCCGGGCAATCAGTCCAGGATGTCAGCCTGGACTTTCATAATGTGTCCTATTTGTATACAGATGGTGAGTTCTATCATTTCATGGATAATGAGACGTTCGAGCAGCCGGCCCTTAAAGGGGATGTTCTTGGCGAGAAAGCTCCCTTCCTCAAGGAAGGCATGGAAGTCAAGCTGACGTTCTACCGGGGCGCGCCGATCGACGTGGAAATCCCTGGCTCCGTCGATCTGAAGGTGGTCGAGGCTGAGACGGCCATTCGCGGAGATACCGCCACAGGCGTTACCAAAAAAGTGAAAACAGAAACCGGACTGGAAGTACACTGTCCGCAGTTCGTGAAGGTTGGGGATACCATCCGGGTTAACACCGAGACGGGTGATTATGTCACCCGTGTGTAATTCTCGCTGATCCCTGGTTGACCACATTTTGAGCGAGCGCCAATGGGAATTAAACCGGTCGCTCGCTCATCGTTTATAGCAGGCAGCCGGGTTGCTTTCCCAGCCGGATATAGGTTAATAGTTTGCTTATGAATGCGACAAGAGCTCGCGTAGAGGTCTATAATTCCACGTATGAAAACACCTGCAGGCACCGAATGCCCATACTTTTTTGGCGATTACTACCGCGGCCGGAACGTTGAGGAATGCCGTCTGCTCAAAGCCGCAGGCGAACGCTGGACGCGCGATCTTTGCAGTACCTGTCCGGTACCGGGGATCAGCCGCGCCAATGCATGTGAATTTCTCAAGCTGAATCCGTCCGTCGGCCGGCCGATTCACGCGCTCTTTCAACGGCGCGTCCAGATCTCAGCCTTTTGTGAAAAAACCAAGCGAGACGTGGCAGAGCCGCACATCGGATGTGGGGAATGTCATGCCCTGCCCTTTAAATTTGAAATCAACTCCTGACCTTTGCATCCAGGGTGGGGATCGACCGGGACACTCATGTCATTAACGCTGCTGCTAGACCTCGACGATACACTCCTCGACACCAACCTGGCGACCTTTGTTCCTGCCTACTTCCAGGCGCTGAGCGGGAAACTAGCGGGAAAGGTGGCTCCCGAAATGATTGTCCGCGCCCTGATCCGGGGAATGAATGCGATGATGGAAAGCGAGGATCCGACACGCACACTTCAGGAGGTCTTCGAGGCCAGCTTCCACGGAGACCTGGATCTCCGGAGGGAAGATCTAGCCGAAGCCATTGATGAATTCTATGACCGTTCCTTCCCTCTGCTTGCCTCGCTGACCCGGCGGAGGGATGAAGCTGCATCTCTGGTCGAGTGGGCCAGACTCTGCGGAGTCCGTGTGGCAATCGCCACCGATCCCCTGTTTCCACAAAAGGCGACGATGCACAGGCTCCGCTGGGCGGGCATCGATCCGGAGGATGTTGATCTCCTCTCCACGTTCGAGCACTTCCATTTCTCGAAAACCCATCCCGCATACTTCGCTGAAGTTCTTGGACGTCTTGGCTGGCCGGAAGGACCGATTCTGATGGTTGGGAATGACATGGAACGGGATCTTCTACCTGCGCACCGGCTTGGGCTGGCGACCTATTGGATCGATGCGGACCCCGCCTCCGGTCCCGGATTTGAGGCGGGCCGCGGCAAATTAGAAGACCTGCGCCCCTGGCTGGAGTCTGTCAACCCGTCTTCGCTCGAGCCGGAGTTCACATCCTCGGATGCGATCCTTGCAATCATGGCATCCACGCCCGCGGTGTTGCATAGCATGACCTCCTTGCTGACCGATGATCAATGGCGTCATGAACCGACGCGTGAGGATTGGGCCATGAACGAAATTGTCTGCCACCTGCGAGATACGGAACGGGAGATCCACCAGATCCAGATCCGATTGCTGCTCGAGCGGGAAGGAGCCTTTATTCCGCGTCCCGACACGGGCATCTGGGCGAACGAGCGGGAATACTGGAACGTCCATGGACCTTCCGTTCTGGCTGAATTTACAATGGCTCGAGTTGAGCTGATCAAAATCCTGAAGGAACAGGACGAAGCGATGTGGTCGCGCAAGGCTCGTCATGCCATTTTTGGCCCGACTGATTTTCGGGAAGTGGTGGGTTTTATTGCGGACCACGACAGGCTGCACATCCAGCAGGCCTGGAAGACCCTGCGCAGCCTGTAAAGGCTGCGTGTCTAATTCGGGAAAGGCGTGTTATAACGCCTAGACCTTACGGGGCAGGCAGCTGCCCCTTCTTCATTCAAGGAGACTACGTTATGCGAAGAGTCGTTGTGACAGGACTGGGATGCATCAGCCCTGTCGGAAATAATGTGGAGGATACCTGGGCATCCCTGCTGGCCGGAAAATCGGGCGCAGGGAAGATCACCCATTTCGATGCCAGCCGCCATAAGACCCGGTTTGCCGCCGAAGTAAAGGGATTCGACGGCGCCGCCCTTTTTGGACCACGCGATGCGCGCAAGATGGACCGTTTCACCCAGTTCGCCATTGCTGCAACGCAGGAAGCGCTGAACCAATCGGGACTCAAGATCGATGAAGCCAACCGCGACCGGGTCGGTGTGGTGATTGGCACGGGGATCGGCGGCATCGGTACCCTGCTCGAACAGGCCGAGGTTATGCGCGAGCGCGGCCCTGATCGCGTCAGCCCATTTCTCGTCCCGATGATGATCTCGGACAGTGCGCCGGGGATGCTGGCGATCCGCTGCGGTGCGCGTGGCCCCAACATGGCACTGGCCACTGCCTGTGCTTCCGGCAACAATGCCATCGGGGAAGCGCTGGAGATGATCCGCCGCGGAGCCGCAGATGTGATGATCGCGGGTGCTTCGGAGGCGGCACTTGTGCCGGTTGCCATGGCGGGAATGAACGTGATGACCGCCCTGTCCACCCGCAACGATGATCCCCAGGCTG
>DATAKV010000217.1:0-7049 GCA_036261375.1 Anaerolineales bacterium | reverse complement strand
CCGCCTTCACGGATGGCGAACTTGGAGCCCTGCTCGAGAGCGACGGGCACGATCAGCTCGACGGTCAGGTTGACATCGTCACCCGGCATGACCATCTCCACGCCCTCCGGCAGGGTGATGTTGCCGGTCACATCCATCGTGCGGATGTAGAACTGCGGCCGATAGCCCGAGAAGAACGCCTTGTGCCGCCCACCCTCTTCCTTCTTCAGCACGTACACCTGCGCCAGGAACTTCTTGTGCGGCGTCACCGAACCCGGCTTGGCCAGCACCTGCCCGCGCTCGACATCCTCACGCTCGATGCCGCGCAGCAGAATGCCCGCATTGTCGCCCGCCACCACCTCGTCCAGCTCCTTGTGGAACATCTCGGTCCCGGTGATCACCGACGACTTCGTGTCGCGCAAGCCCACGATCTCCACCGGATCACCCTTCTTGGCATGACCCCGGTCCACTCGACCCGTCACCACCGTGCCGCGACCCTTGATCGAGAACACGTCCTCCACCGCCATCATGAACGGCTTCTCCGTCTCGCGCTTCGGCTCCGGAATGTACTCGTCCACCACCCGCAAAAGCTCTCGGATGCTCTCGTATTCCGGCGCATTCGGATCCGTACTCGTGCTGTCCAAGGCTTCCTTCGCCGAGCCCCGCACGATCGGCGTCGTGTCGCCCGGAAACCCATAACTGCTCAACAGTTCCCGCAGTTCCAGCTCCACCAGCTCCAAAAGCTCCGGATCGTTCATCTGGTCCACTTTGTTCAGGTAGACAACAATCGAGGGCACTTCCACCTGCCGCGCCAAGAGCACATGCTCCCGCGTCTGCGGCATCGGCCCATCCGGCGCCGCCACCACCAGGATCGCCCCGTCCACCTGCGCCGCTCCCGTGATCATGTTCTTGATGTAGTCCCGGTGCCCGGGCATGTCCACGTGCGCATAGTGCCGCTTGGCCGTCTGGTACTCCACATGCGCTATGTTGATCGTGATCCCGCGCGCTTTCTCCTCCGGCGCATTGTCGATCTGGTCATACGCCCGGAACTCCCCGTGCCCCATGAACGCCGCTACCTTCGTGATCGCCGCCGTCAACGTCGTCTTCCCGTGGTCGATGTGCCCCATCGTCCCCACGTTCAAATGCGGCTTGCTTCGATCATATTTTGCCTTACCCATTGATGAATCTCCTTCTTCTAAGAAAAGCAGTTTTGTTTAATTATTTCAAGATTTCCTGTGCAACGGTTTGGGAGACCGGTGCATAGTGATCAAATTCCATGTTGAACACACCGCGTCCCTGTGTGGCGGAACGAAGCTGTGTGGCATAGCCGAACATTTCGGCCAGGGGAACCAGTGCCCGGATAGCCTGTGCATTCCCGGGGCGGACTTCCATGCCCTGGATCAGGCCGCGGCGGCTGTTGATCTGTCCCATCACATCGCCCAGGTAGTCCTCCGGGACGACCACTTCGACCTTCATCATGGGCTCGAGCAGGATCGGACCGCCCCTCTGGACACCTTCCTTGAAACCCATGGATGCTGCGAGCTTGAAGGCCATTTCACTCGAGTCTACCTCGTGGAAGGAGCCATCAAACAGGGTTACCTTCAGGTCGACAACCGGATAGCCGGCGAGCACGCCGCTTTCCGAAGCTTCCCTCACGCCTTTTTCAATGGGTGAGATGAATTCTTTAGGAATTGAGCCGCCTACGATTTTATTTTCGAAGACGATGCCGCTACCACGATCACCAGGCTCCATGGAGAAGACAACATGACCATACTGACCATGTCCACCGGATTGCTTGGCGTATTTGTAATTGACTTCCTTGACCGGCTTGGTAATCGACTCGCGGTAGGCAACCCGTGGGGCACCTACGTTTGCCTGAACTTTAAATTCACGCAATAAGCGGTCGACGATAATATCCAGATGAAGCTCGCCCATTCCCCGAATAATGGTCTGCCCTGTCGTATCGTCCGAATTGACGCGGAAAGTTGGGTCCTCTTCTGCCAGCTTGCGCAGCGCTTCGCCCATCTTTTCCTGGTCGGCGGAGCTCTTCGGCTCAATGGCGATCGAAATAACAGGCTCGGGGAAGGAAATGCTTTCCAGCACGAGCATCTTCGAATCGCACAGCGTATCGCCGGTGAAACTTTCCTTGAAGCCGAGAACGGCGCCAATGTCGCCGGCGCGGACTTCGGTCACATCTTCGCGGTGATCGGCATGCATGCGGATCAGGCGTCCTATGCGCTCTTTTTTCCCCTTGGTTGAGTTCACCACGGTCTGCCCCTGGCTCAGGACACCCGAGTAAATGCGGACATAGGCCAGGCGGCCCACATACGGGTCGGTTACGATCTTGAAAACCAGCGCGCTCAGCGGAGCACTGTCCTCGGCCGGGAGCTCGATCTCGACGTCATCGTTCTTAGGATCGGTTGCCTTGACGGCAGGAACATCGGCCGGGGAGGGCAGGTAATCGATAACCGCATCCAGCAGGACCTGGACACCTTTGTTCTTTAAGGAAGAGCCGGCGAATACGGGATAGGCCTTGTTGGCCAGGACACCCCTGCGGAGAGCGGCTTTCAGCTCATCGTTCGTGATCTCTTCCGCCTCAAGGAACTTCATAATCAGGTCGTCGTCCAGCTCGGCGATCTTCTCGACCATGTGTCGCCGGGCTTCCTCCGCCTGTTCCTTCAAATCGTCCGGAACGTCGACGATCTTCGGTTCTTTGCCGAGGTCATCCTCCCAGATGATGGCCTTCATGGTCAGAAGGTCTACCACGCCACGGAAGGTGGCTTCGAAACCGATCGGGATCTGCATCGGGACCGGGTTGGCGCCCAGTCTGTCTTTAATGGACTCGATCGTCCGCTCAAAGGAAGCGCCAACGCGGTCCATCTTGTTGACAAAACAAATGCGCGGAACTCCATAGCGGTCGGCCTGTCGCCAGACGGTCTCGCTCTGGGGCTCCACGCCCTGAACGGCATCGAACACCACAACGCCGCCATCCAGAACACGGAGCGAGCGCTGCACTTCAGCCGTAAAGTCAATATGGCCCGGAGTATCGATCAGGTTGAACTGATAGCCCTTCCATTCGGCGGACACCGCGGCGGATACAATGGTAATGCCGCGCTCGCGCTCCTGGACCATCCAGTCGGTGACGGTGGTGCCGTCGTCCACGGAGCCGATGCGGTGGGTCTTGCCGGTATAGAACATAATACGCTCGGTAGTTGTTGTTTTACCGGCGTCAATATGGGCAATGATCCCTATATTTCGATATTTCTCGAGCGGATACACACGAGCCATTCTTCTACGTTACCTTTATAGTGAATTTCGTCTCAAAATCAATTAAACACGATAGTGCGAGAAGGCGCGGTTGGCCTCAGCCATCTTATGGGTTTCGTCGCGCTTACGGATCGCAGTGCCTGTTTCATTGAAGGCGTCGATCAACTCGCTCGCCAGCTTATCCGGGAAGGACTTGCCGGAGCGGTCACGGGCCGCAGACAAAATCCAGCGGAGCGCCAGTGTGGTGCGGCGATCCGCCGAAACTTCCATAGGAACCTGATAGGTGGCGCCACCCACGCGGCGCGGGCGGACTTCCATCACCGGGGAGACGTTTTTCAAAGCCGTCTCGAAGACCTCGAGTGGATTCTTATCAGTGCGCTCCTTGATCAGATCCATCGCATCGTAGATCAAGCCGGTGGCAACACTTTTCTTGCCGCGCTTGACCACATGCTGGACCATGGTCTGGACGTGAACGCTGTTATAGCGGATGTCGGGAAGGATTTCCCGCTTCTCGGGTTTAGCTCTGCGCATTCTTAATTACTCCATCTATTACTTCGGGCGCTTTGCGCCGTATTTCGAACGGCCCTGCTTGCGATTGGCAACGCCGGTTGTATCCAATGAACCGCGGACGATGTGATATCGCACACCGGGCAGATCCTTCACACGGCCGCCGCGAACCAGCACAACGGAGTGCTCCTGCAGCTGGTGGCCTTCACCGGGGATGTAGGCCGTGACTTCGATGCCATTGGTCAGGCGCACACGGGCGATCTTGCGCAACGCGGAGTTCGGCTTCTTCGGCGTCATGGTACGCACGATGGTACAAACACCGCGCTTCTGTGGCGCGCCCTTTTCCTGGCGCACACGGCGCTGCTTATTGGAATTCAATGTGTACTGCAGAGCCGGGGCTTTGCTTTTTACTTTCTTGTTTTTGCGTCCTTTGCGGACCATTTGATTGATTGTCGGCACAATCAGCCTCCGATTATTAATTTCTTCACAATGATTTTGGCAAGAAATAAGGCCATCAAAACTGACTGATGGCCTCATTTGTAGTGCCATGCCTTGTTGCGGGATTCATCGCCGCTTTTATTTTGGCAACGGAGAGGGATTTTATCACTCACTCTCGTTGCCGTCAAGATTACTGCTTGGTTATCATGTTGCTTCCGATGCCAAGAAGACCGGTGTCGAATTTCGGCGGATGCTGTTTCTCCTCATCCTTGCCGAACTTGACCACATCGCCGCCTTCGTTGATCGCTTCGACAGCGAGACCCAGCGACTGAAGCTCCTTGACGAGCACGCGGAACGAAGCAGGGATGCTCGGTTCTTCGATCGGCTCGCCCTTGACGATCGCTTCATACGTGTTGACGCGGCCCTGGACATCGTCCGATTTAACGGTGAGCATTTCCTGGAGGGTGTACGCCGCGCCATAGGCTTCGAGCGCCCACACTTCCATCTCACCGAAACGCTGTCCACCGAACTGCGCCTTACCACCCAGCGGCTGCTGCGTGACAAGACTGTAAGGACCGGTGGAACGCGCGTGCACTTTATCCTCCACCAGGTGGTGGAGCTTCAACACGGTCATCACACCGACCGTCACCGGCTGATCGTAAGGGATGCCGGTCTTGCCATCGCGCAGAGTCTGCTTGCCAAGGGTGGGTATCGGGTGCCCATTGGAGTCCATGATCTCCTGCGCAACTTCCATCAGGCGGCCTTCGGCAACCCGGCCCGTGTGACCTTCACTCTCGATCCACAGGCGCAGGCAGGCGCTTATCGCTGCGTTGTCAAAATCCGCGCGGTTGTGCGGGACGAGATTCTCGGGGTGAAAGATCGTATCGGGATCGTAGCCGCGGTCACGCAGCCATTCCGAGGCTGTGGCGAAACGGGCATAATCCACCTCGTTAAGATCGTACGGATCATATCCACGGTCACCGAGCCACTGCTCCAGATAGAGCCGCCGTACTTCATTATCATCCTGGATGGACTCAGGGTCATACTCCTGCTGCCTGAGCCAGTCCCAGGCCGTGGCAGCGGATTCACGCCAGGCCTGGTCGATGATCCAGGCGCGGGCGAGTTCGGCTTCGATCTCGGCTTCGGTGGCACCGTCGAACACAGGAGTGACCGCACGATAACCAAGCCGTTTGGCCGCCCAGCCGAGATGGACTTCCAGAACCTGGCCGATGTTCATACGACCGGGTACACCCAGCGGGTTCAAAATGATGTCCACCGGTGTGCCATCTTCGAGGAAGGGCATATCTTCCACCGGGACAACCTTCGAGACCACGCCCTTGTTTCCGTGGCGGCCGGCCATCTTGTCGCCGGCGGTCAGCTTGCGGCGCTGGGCTACGGAGACGCGGACCATCATATCAACGCCGGCAGAGAGATCGGAATTCTCTTCGCGGGTAAAGACCTTGACATCGACAACCTTGCCGCGCTCGCCATGCGGCATGCGCAGGGAGGTATCCTTTACATCGCGGGACTTTTCACCGAAGATGGCGCGCAGCAGGCGCTCTTCCGGCGTCAGTTCCTTTTCACCCTTGGGTGTAATCTTGCCGACCAGGATGTCGTTCGGGCCGACCTCGGCGCCAATGCGGATAATGCCGTTCTCGTCGAGGTCCTTGATCGCGTCCTCGCCGACATTCGGGATGTCGCGGGTGATTTCCTCAGGTCCCAGCTTGGTATCGCGGGCTTCCACTTCATACTTTTCAATGTGAACGGATGTGAAGCGGTCCTCCTGGACCAGGCGCTCGGAGATCAGGATCGCATCTTCGAAGTTTCCGCCTTCCCACGAGAGGAATGCCACAACTACGTTCTGGCCGAGAGCCAGCTGCCCGCTTTCGGTGGAGGACGAGTCGGCAATAATGTCGCCCTTCTTGATCTTCTGGCCTTTGACGACTGCCGGGCGCTGGTCTATACACGTGCTCTGGTTGGAGCGCTGGTACTTGCGCAGCTGGTAGCCACGGATGCCGCCGCGCTCCTTGACCGTGATCGAGTTGCCGGTCACAGAGGTGACCTCCCCGTCGGCCTCGGCAACCACTACCTGGCCTGAGTCGAGGGCGGCGTGATATTCCATGCCGGTCGAAACAAGTGGAATCTCAGGGCGAACCAGCGGGACGGCCTGGGCCTGCATGTTCGAGCCCATCAGGGCACGGTTGGCGTCGTCATGCTCAAGGAAGGGGATCAGCGCGGCGCTGATGCCCACGACCTGGTGCGGAGCCACGTCCATATAATCCACTGCATCCGGCGTGGAGAAGATGAAGCCTGAGTGATACCGTGCAGAGACGCGGTCTCGGACGAATTCCCGGTTTTCGGTCAGTGGAGCGTTCGCCTGGGCAATGACATACTTATCCTCCGCATCTGCAGAGAGATAATCGAACTGGGCGGAAACATGAGGGGCAATCGCGACCGGCTGGCCAATCTTGACGAGGCGCTTGATCATTTTTGCATCGACGGTCTCGCCGCTCTTGAACAGCACTTCTCCCGATTTGGGGTCGGTCACATGCTCACGCAGGGTGCGGCCTTCGAGGCGCTCGTCATCGGGCTGCATGGTGCGGAACACCTTGCGATAGGGTGTCTCGATAAAGCCGTATTCATTTACGCGGGCAAACGAGGCGAGGCGGCCGATCAGACCGATGTTCGGACCTTCAGGGGTCTCGATCGGGCAGATGCGCCCGTAGTGCGAATGGTGCACGTCGCGGACGTCGAAGCCGGCGCGCTCACGGCGCAGACCGCCCGGTCCGAGTGCGGAGAGCGTGCGCTTGTGACGCAGCTCCGCCAGCGGGTTGGTCTGGTCCATGAACTGCGAGAGC
>DATAKV010000216.1:0-2806 GCA_036261375.1 Anaerolineales bacterium | reverse complement strand
CGCTCGGCCCAGCTGGAGAGTCAACGCGTTCGACAGGTAGCGGAAGTTCCGTACGGCGATGGGTACGTTCAAGCCCACACGGTCCTCCTCGGCCGCGATCGTATCCCGAATCAACTTGGCCCGGACCTCCGGATCCATCTGGCGCGCAGATGGGCTGTTGGCGATGGTCTGGGTGACACGGTCCCGGATCTCCCCCCGCATAATTGTGTCTACGTAGCCGCCCATGTTGGCGATCATGATCGTCAGGTATACGCTGATGGTCACCGTAATCGCCAGGGTCAGGATGCGGGTGATCGTATAGCGGGCGACACGCAGGACTGCGCTGTTGCCTGCAGGCGTCTTTGCCTCTACATTCCCTGTTGGAGTACCTGTTACAACTGCCATGGTTCCTCGCAATCTAAGGGATGGAGGTGAGGGGCTGCCTCACCTCCATCCTTTTCAAACCAAACGGGTCTTACGGGATCACTACAAAATCGAGGGAGTTGAAGGAGGGTACAGCCACAGCCGAGGGTACAGCCACCACTTCGAGCCTGGCAGAACCTGTTGGCAGGTCCGAGGTTACATCCGGGCCAAGGGTTACCTGGTACAGTCCTTCGCCAACCTCCTGGGCATCGCCTACAGTTACCACGGCACCCGTCGCATCATACAGGATGTACTTCACCCCTTCCAGATCCGCTGCGGGATACGCCTGATCCTTGAAATTTACAGTAACATCGAACACTTCTTCGCCGCCGACCTGGAGCTGTCCGGGGCCATCAACGATGGCGGTGGCCAGTTTGGGCTCGCTGAACTGCGCCCAGCGGTCGGCTGTATCTGGGAAGTCTTCAAAGTTTTTCAGGACGAGCGACTTCTCGGTGGTGAAGACCTGATCAAGGTAGTACGGACCGGTCCCAACCCAGAAGTGACCGTGCTCTTCGTACCAGTTCTTCAGGTTGGTATAGCGCTGGTCCGCTTCCTCCTGGGTAATATACTGGCCCAGGGTCGGCTCGTACGGGATAAGAGACTCGCTCATCGCCTGGTCGAGATACTTGTCGAGGATCTCGAGGCTCGGGCCGCCCACCCAGCTGGTGTTCTCGATCTCAAGATCGTCAGCCTTCGACTGGCTGTATGCCAGCTCGCCGGCAGCCTCGGCCAGGTTGGAGATCGCCAGGACCGGCCAGCTGTTCTCACCGGCCAGTCCCAGAGGTGAGAGCGGCCAGATCGGGGTGACATTCAGTTCGGCATCGGAGTAATAGCTATCGTAATAGGCTTCAATGGTCAGCGGGTCGGTGGAGGTGATGCGATAACCCTTGAAGGCTTCCAGGCCGGCGTTGATGCTGATGGCCAGGGATGCATCATAGATCGGGCTGTCTTCCTTGCCGGGGTCAAAGCCCTGGATCATGGACATCACAAAGTCGCCGACCGAGATGGGGCTGCCGTCGTGCCACTTGACCGTTTCGAACAAATCTTCAGGATAGACGACCACACTCTTCACGTTGGCGGTCAGACCCTCAGGAAACATCTCGGCCACGGTTTTGAAGCGCTGTTCTGTCGCATCCCAGTCTATCCAGGCATCCTCAGGCACCTGGATCTCGGGAGCAGTGTTCACAGTCAGCCAATCCAGCGTTTGACGGATCTGCAGGCCTTCCCGATAGGTCAATTCTGCGCTCTCGATGCGCTGTGGATAGGGCAGGCCCGTGAAAGGGTCGGCCATTAAACCACCGCCACCTACAATATTGGAGTTACCGTGGGTAGTCATGCGCATGATGAACGCATCCCAGACCCAGTTGCTGCCAGCGATCGAATTCCAGGGCTGGGTGAAGAGATCATTCGTGCCGATCTTCATCGTACCGCCCTCCTGGTCCTTGAAGCGGAGGTTGTACGGCAGCATATTCGTGGACTCAGGGCCGGTGGCCAGATCATAGGTAACCTGGACGTTCTCGTTGTAGGGGGCGTACACCCGCTGATCGATCGTCCAGATGAAGAGCGAATCCTCCATAGCCAGCTCGAGCGCCCGGGCCATCATCTCCCGGCGTTCCTCTTCGGAGGAATAATTGCCCTGTGCCAGGTCGTCGCCAAGCTCCTGGAATTCAGGATCAGACACAGTTGATATGTAAGGCTCAGAAGCCTGGACACTGGTGTTCAGATATCCCTGCTGGATGTTGGCGCTCTCATCGCGCAGGGTGCCAAGGCCGGAGGGAATGTACCCGGCAGTGTACATGTGCCACTGTCCTTCCGCAGCAGCTGTGCCCTGCCAGATGGTGAAGGCCTCGGAGGATGTCTTGTACTGACGATCGACGGTAAAGCCGATCTTTTCCAGCTGATTGGCAATATAGTCACCCATCGGGAGGCGGGTTCCATCGCCATCATTGCGGATGAGGAAAATCAGCGTGATCGGCTGGCCATTGAACTGCCATTTGCCGTCGGTGCCGAGTTCGGCGCCCATCGCTTCCATTTCTGCATCGATGACTTCCTTGGCCCGTTCTTCGTTGAAGGCATACTTGGCCTCCAGGGCGCGGGCGGTCTCGATCAGGTTGGTGTACTCGATCAACTGGGTGGTAATTGGCAGCAGCTTCGGCAGGGAGCCGCCGGCATAGATCTCCTGGTTGATGTAGTTTCGGTCGACCAGCCAGTTCATCGCTTCACGGATCTTGCGGTTTGAGAACGGGTTCAGCTGGGCAGTGTCTGTGAACACGGCCGGGTTGAAGCTGATGCCATAATAGCCGCCAAAGGCGGCCGTGGAGGGCAGACCGGCTGCCTGGATGGCAGGCAGGGAATCCGAAGCGAGATTGAAGGAATAGAAATCGATCGCGCCTGCCTGGAGCTG
>DATAKV010000208.1:0-3725 GCA_036261375.1 Anaerolineales bacterium | reverse complement strand
GCCGCGGTGCTCGGGATGGCAGTGACGGCACCCCAGGTCCGGGTTGTCGTGCAGCATGGAGCCGTGCATGGAAGCGACGTCCCGCATCTGGACCGCGATATCGCCATGGCAGTTTACACAGCGGTCGGCCATTTCCGCCGGTTCCCACGGCGCGGTATGACAGGCGCTGCAGTCCCCGCCTGTCTCGGCATGGGAGGTCACTCCTCCCAGCATCTCTCCAGGTTCCTCATTCAACGGCCCCGGGTTGTACATGAGACCGCCGCGCGCGTAGGCATAACCGGCAATGACGAAGGCGGTGAACAATGCTGTAAGGAGCCCGGTCCCCGTCAGACATCCGAGGCGATTGCTTCGCATTCTGCCTCCCTTATTTGAGGAACGTTGCGTAATACAACGCCGCACCTGCATGGACGAAGGCCGAGATGAACAATGCCATCCCGATCGGGATATGGACTGCATGCCAGAGCGCCATCAAGCGGCGCGCCTGTTTGAGAGCCCCCTGGGAAAGCGTCCCTTCGATCTCGAGCCCGTCCAGCGTGCGCGGGATGCGGGTGAAGATATAGCGACCGATAAAGCCGCTGACCACGATAATGACCGTGAGCAAAGTTGTCACACCGGCCAGGCCGTTGAATTTCCAGGAAGTATGCAGCAGCACCATAAAGGGACCCACCAGGCCCATGAAGATATGGACCTGCAGCCAGGTGGACATTCGTCCCCACTTCACGCTGCGGCTTCGCTTGCGCAGGCTGTAGAGTGTTTCGGTCATCAGCATGAGCAGAAAACCAATGATCCCGATCCCATGGCCAAATAATTCCCCGGCGGGAGGGATCTCACGCGTCCAGACGACCACCAGGCCGTACAGCCCGGAGATGAGGATCATCGCCAACAGTGCCAGCCAGAGTTCCCGGTTTCCACGAAGCATGATTTCTCCTGCTACGACCTGCTCATCCAAAAGTCAGCGATCACATCGCCTATTTTTGCATTCGGGACCAGCAGGCGTTCCCGGATGGGCGAGATATCCATATTTTCCGAAATGATCCTCTGAAGCGGCAGGGAAAGCTTCTGGTCGCCGATGACGATCGCACCGAGCAGGGTTTTTCGGCCCACCAGCAGGCGCAGGCGGTTCACGTCGAAACCTGTCTGGGCCACCATGGATTCAGGCAGCTGACGCCAGGTCTCACTATCTCCGCGAGCGATGCCGACGAGGTCATCATCGCGGCCGCGTCCTACTGTGCCGATGATGGTGGTCGTCAACCCGGCAAGTCGCGTCACATTGAACGGCGGGGACTTGATGTAGGCAGTCCGGCTGCCGGCCATGTTCAGACCGGCAACATGTCCCTGCTCGCGGGCCGGATTCCACAGGCTGTCCAGAATGGAGCGGCCGCTAAGCGGGTCATAGGCTTGTGCCACATCGCCCGCTGCATAGATATCCGGGTCGTTGGTCTGCAGATACTCGTTGACCAGGATGCCGCGGTCGACTGCCAATCCGGCTCCTTTAGCCAGTTCCACCCGCGGACGGATACCGATAGCGTAGGCGACCAGGTCACATTTCAGGGCCTGTCCGCTCAACAGGCGGACGCTATTCACCCGGCCTTTCCTGCCGGTCACCTCGATGACTTCGGCATGATGGTGGAGGGTTACCCCCTCCTCCTTCAGGCGCTGCTCCACGATCCTGGATTCCTGCTCGTCCAGCACGTTGCTCCAGTAGCGGTCACCGCGCAGCAGGTAGTGGACTTTCATGCCGCGGGCCAGCAATCCTTCGGCCAGCTCAAGAGCCGTGATCCCGCCTCCCACGACGACAGCCACGCGGCCCCGGCGGGCGTGTTTGAGGAGACGCTTTGCATCCTCCATGTGATCGAGCTTCAGGACGCCCTCCAGGCCGGCGCCAGGGACTTCCAGCGGCAGCGCCTGGGCGCCGACTGCGATCAGCAGCTTGTCGTATGCAAGAGTGGAATTGTCGTCGAAGAGAAGGGAATGCGAGCCGCGCTGGATGCCGGTCACATGCCCTTTGAAATAGCGGAAGTTCATCCGGCGGTAATCGTCCGCTGTGCGCGGGTAGAGAGCTTTATCGTGAAGTTCACCCGTGAGGTAATAGGCCAGCCCGGGCCGCGAGTAGAAGCCGTACGGATCGTCGCCGATCATGACGATTTCCTTCTCCGCGTCGATGGAGCGAATTGCCTCGATGGCGGCCATCCCCGCCACACCACTGCCGACGATCACATATCTCATGCTTCCCCCCTTGCAAACAGGTCTGTCTCCTCGAAGCGTAATACCCCGCGCGGACAGCGCGCCACGCACTCGCCGCACGTCAAGCACTGGCTGTGCTTGACCGGCTCGCCTCTCCACGCATGCGAGCGGACGTCGATGCCCACCGGGCAGTTATAGGAACAGATCCCGCACTGCACACAACGCGCCGGGTCCGGCACCACCTGTCCCGTGGCCAGGATCGTGTGTTTATTCGCATCCCGCTTGAAAAATCCCAGAATATCCATGCTATAGTCGTCGTCGAATAGACAAAAAAGTTACGTTCTTAAGATTTATTATAGGTACTTCCCCCAGGATGAAAGTCATGAGTCTGTCACGAGTTGCCCGGTCTGTCGTCCGAATGCACGTTGATGGGAATTGGGGAAAACTGCATCATCCAAAAGGTAGCAAAAAAACAGAGCTGCCTTTCGGCAGCTCTGTCTGTTTCGCAAAACTTTGTCAGTCTTACGAGAGGGGCACTACATTGGCAGCTTGCAGACCTTTGGGGCCTTCCTCAACGGAAAACTCCACCTTTTGTTCGGCTTCCAACTTGCGGTAGCCATCAGACTGAATGGCGGTGAAGTGTACAAACACATCATCACCACCATCGCGACCAATGAAGCCATAGCCCTTGGTGGCATTGAACCATTTAACGGTTCCAACAAAGCGTTCTGACATCGTACGATTCTCCTGCTGTGATTAAAAATTTTGCCCGTCCGCCTTAGCGCTTTCAAGGCGAACCGGGCACGACGGACGCAAGATTATCATGTCTATGAAGTGATGTCAAGACCAGGTGTAACTTTTTTGTATAGAACTGCAATTCGGGATGTCAGGCGAAACCACGGAGGCGACCACTTCACAATGGGAATCCCGTTTCGGATGACCTTTCGCATCCCCTCCGGACCGTGGAAAGGCTCCAACCGCAACAGCGACCTCCCCACTTCGAAGGCTGCGTGCGCATCCGAACCTACCGTTCCCGGGATGTTGTGCCGGTCGGCGAATTTCTGTGCTTCGCGGTTGTAGCTTCGAAATGTACAGCGCGAGTTGAATACCTCGATCGCATCGACGAGGGGCAGGATCTCGAGCAGGTCCGGCTCGTGCCAGCCGCCCGAGCGCATCCGGTCGAAGGGATGGGATACGCTGATGAACGCACCCTGCTCCTTTAAGCGTCCAATTGTCTCCAGTGGAGAAAGCCCGGCCGGTATTTCCTCCTGTACGAATGCAGCCAGGAGCTCGCCGCGGGTCGTCATGATCTCTTCGCCTACAATCACAAGGTCGGGGGCCAGAGCCTGAGCGGCCCGGGCGCCCGCGATCGTATTGTGGTCGGTGATGACCAGGCGGTCGATGCCCTTTCTTCGCGCCGCAGCCACCAGATCTCCCGGGCGGACCAGGGAATCCTTGGAGGCGATCGTGTGACAGTGGAACTCGACCAGGGACATTCCACGATTGTACCCGCTCCGGTCAATGGCGGTTTATCCATTAAT
>DATAKV010000193.1:0-3008 GCA_036261375.1 Anaerolineales bacterium | reverse complement strand
ATACGTGGTTATTTTATAACCGGCGGTAAAGACCATACCCTCGAAACTGCAAAGGAAATCTGGAACGTCATGCAGGAACACGGAATCACGGTTGCCGAAGAACTGCATCCCGACCTGGCACATGTATTCCCGCCCGATTTTGAGCGATCCTTTGACTCAGCCATCGATTTCATTCTCAAGGAGCACGAATGACCCGACAGGAACTACCCAAGGCCTACGACTTCAAATCTACCGAGCCGCGCATTTATGAGATGTGGGAGGCGGGGGGGTATTTTCAGCCGCACAACGATCCCAACAAACCGGACTTCGACCCGGACGTCGAGCCGTTCGTCATCGCCATCCCGCCCCCGAACGTGACCGGCGAACTGCACATCGGTCACCCCATGTTCATCAGCGTCGAAGACCTGATGATCCGCTACCACCGCATGAAGGGCTATGCCACCCTCTGGATCCCCGGCACCGACCATGCCGGTATTGCCACCCAGCTCATGGTGGAGCGAGACTTGCTGAGGAACGAGGAGGTAACGCGCGAAGAACTGGGCCGCGAAGAATTCGTCAAGCGCACCTGGGAGTGGAAAAAGAAGTACGGCGGCCTGATCACCAACCAGATCCGCCGGCTGGGCGCCTCCTGCGACTGGTCGCGCGAGCGCTTCACCCTGGACCCTGGGCTGAGCCGCGCCGTCCGAGAGGCCTTTGTCCGCCTCTATGAAAAGGGACTCATCTACCGCGGTCCCCGTCTTATCAACTGGTCGCCGGGGCTCAAGACCGCCGTCTCTGACCTGGAGGTGGAATACAGCGAGGAGGAGGCGACACTCTATTACTTTAAGTATATGGTAGTCCGTAAGGACGGGCAGCCGCCCGTCCCCACAGAAGATGAATACATCCCTGTCGCTACGATCCGGCCTGAGACGATCCTGGGTGACACAGCCGTGGCGGTCCACCCCGACGATGAACGCTATCGAAAGTACATCGGCCAAAAAGTGATCGTGCCGATCCTGGGCCGCGAGATCCCCGTCATCGCCGATGATTACGTCAGCATGGAGTTTGGCACGGGCGCGCTCAAGATCACTCCGGGCCACGACCCGAACGATTATGCCATCGCCCAGCGCCACAACCTGCCGATCATCTCGATCCTGGATACTTCTGCAAAGATCAACGAGAACGGCGGTCCCTACATGGGTCAGGATCGCTTCGACGCCCGCAAGAATATGTGGGCGGACATGAAGAAGGCCGGGCTTGTGATTAAAACAGAACCCTACCGGACGACCATCCCGCGCTCGCAGCGAGGCGGTGAGATTGTCGAGCCGATGATCTCCACCCAGTGGTTCGTGACCATCGAGCCGCTGGCGAAGGTGGCGCTGGAAGCCGTCCGCGATGGGCGAGTCAGGATCGTCCCGGAGCGCTTCGAGAAGACGTACTTCAACTGGCTGGAGAATATCAAGGACTGGTGCATCAGCCGCCAGCTCTGGTGGGGGCACCGCATCCCGGTCTGGTACTGTCCGGACGGCCATATGACCGTAGCGCGCGAGGATCCAACCCAGTGCGCGACCTGCGGCTCGACCGAGATCCGCCAGGACGAGGATGTGCTGGACACCTGGTTCTCCTCCGGTCTGTGGCCCTTCTCCACGCTGGGCTGGCCCGATGAAACGCCCGATTACAAATATTTCTACCCCACCACCTACATGGAGACGGGCTACGATATCCTGTTCTTCTGGGTGGCGCGCATGATCATGATGGGGCTGGAGTTTACCGGCCAGGTCCCCTTCAATACGGTTTATTTGCATGGCCTCGTTCGCGATGAGATCGGCCGTAAGATCTCCAAAACGACCGGAAACGTCATCGATCCGCTCGTGCTCATGGATGAATACGGCACGGATGCCCTGCGCTTCACCATGCTGGTCGGTTCCACGCCCGGAAACGACACCAACGTCGGCCCCAAGAAAGTGGAAGCCAACCGCAACTTCGCGAACAAGCTATGGAACGCGGGAAGATTTGTGATTAGTGCAATCGATTCGTTGAACAAGGGATCATCGACCATAGACCATGGTCAATCGTCCATAGCCCACGGTCGAGACTGGACACTGGCCGACAGCTGGATCTGGGCCAAACTCCAGCAGCTCATCCGAGACGTGGAGCGTCTCTTCGAGAACTTCCAGTACGGCGAGGCGGGCCGCCAGATCTACGAGTTCGTCTGGAACGATTTTGCCGACTGGTACGTGGAGATTGCCAAGGAACAATTGAAGCACGAGAAGACAAAAGCCCAGACCGCTGAGACCCTGGCTCGTGTTCTTGATACTTCCCTGCGCTTGCTGCACCCATTCACGCCGTTCGTGACCGAGGAGATCTGGGGACACTTGCGCGATGCGCTTTACAACACATCCTTGAAAGAAATCACGGAGGACTGGCCTGAAGCTCTGATCATTGCAAAATGGCCTGAGCCGCGTGAACCCGAAGGCTGGGAGCAGGCTAAAATCGAGGACTTCACGCTTCTCCAGGATATCGTCCGTTCCATTCGCAACCTGCGGGCAGAAAAGAATGTTGCCCCCAGCAGGCGTATTGCTGCTACGATTGCCGGCGGCCTGAGCCTGGATCTTTTACGGGAACAATCACGGACCATGGCGCTGCTTGCCGGTTTGAATGAAGCGGAGACCAGTATTACTGAGTCGTTGAATGAAAAGCCCAAAGAGGCGGCGGCCCTCGTGGTAGGGGCGATAGAGATCTATCTCCCGCTGTCCGGTATGATCGATCTTGCAGAGGAACGAACGCGTCTCGAGAAGGATCTCAGGGAGGCGCGTTCCCAGATCGAGCGCCTGGAAAAACTTCTCGCCGGCGATTTCGCAAACAAGGCTCCGGCAGCCCTGGTGCAGAAGGAACGCGAAAAGCTGGAAGGTTATCGAAAAACCGCTGAAAAAATAGAGGCTCAACTGTAGTAAAAATCTACAGGTCACGACTTAATCGTGACCTGTAGATTTAAGGGAACTGTGACAAAATTCACTAAATTAGAGAGA
>DATAKV010000185.1:0-4410 GCA_036261375.1 Anaerolineales bacterium | reverse complement strand
GCAGCGTGTTATTCATGAGCATGGCAATGGTCATCGGGCCCACACCGCCCGGGACCGGGGTGATAAAGCCCGCCACTTCCCTGGCTTCCTCAAAGTTGACATCGCCCACCAGGCGCTGGCCGCTCTTCTTGGTCGCATCGGGAATGGCATTGATCCCCACGTCGATGACCGCCGCGCCGGGCTTGATCCAGTCGCCGCGCACCATCTGGGTTTTGCCGATGGCCGCGATCAGGATGTCCGCCTGCCGCACGACGCCGGGCAGGTCCTTAGTGCGCGAGTGACAGACGGTGACGGTCGCGTTCTTGCCGATCAGCAACAGGGCCGCTGGCATGCCCACGATGTTCGAGCGCCCGAGCACCACGGCGTTCGCGCCTTCGATCTTCACGCCGGATTTCTCGAGCAAATAAATACAGCCGTAGGGCGTGCAGGGCACAAAGAGCGGCTCACGTCCCTTCTGCGCCAAACGGCCGATATTGAGCGGCGAGAAGCCATCCACGTCCTTTTCGATATTGATCAGAGAAAGCACGCGTTCTTCGTCAATATGAGAGGGCATGGGCAGCTGCACCAAAATGCCGCTGACGGTTGGGTCAGCATTCAAACGTTTGACCAGAGACTCCACCTGTTCCTGGGTTGCATCCGCGGGCAGGTGCTCGCTGATCGAGCCCATTCCGAGTTCCTGGCAGGCCTTCCCCTTGGACGCGACATACGCCGCCGAGTCGGGACGGTCGCCCACCAGGACCGTTGCTAAAGTTGGTTTCTGCTTGCCGGCAGCCGTGCGCACTGCGACCTTTGCCGCAACTTCCTGGCGCACCTGTTGAGCGATCATTTTTCCATCGATGATTTGAGCTGTCATGGTTTCTTGGTTTCTCCTTTGCGATAACCTCATTTTACAACCCCGCTCTTTTTAACTGTAGTGACACTCATCCCGGATTGATAATTACGCCTTTCAGCCTGCCGGAATCCAGCTCCTCGATCTGTACGGCATCGATCTCATTCCAGCGCGGAGACGGTACGAACGCGTGGATGCGCAGGTAATTTTCGGTCAGCCCTTCCATCTGCCAGCCCCATTCGCCCACTTCCGAAACCGACTCCCATAGCACCGACAGCGTCTGCCCAAGGAACCTCTGGCGATACTCCTTCGCGGATTCTTCGAGCGCGTCGTGCAGGATGTGATTCCGTCTCTTGCGAATCTCAGGCTTGATCTCTCCCTTCATCCTGGCCGCGCCGGTGCCGGGACGCGGGGAATAAGTGAAGACGTGTCCACCGGCAAAGCTCATCTCGCGCACAAAGCCAAGCGACTCGGCAAACTCATCATCCGTTTCGCCCGGAAAGCCCGCGATGATATCAGTTGTGATCGCGACGTTCGGTATCGCCAGTCGCGCAGCCACGACCAGCTCCCGGAAGGAGCCCGGCGAGGTCTTGCGAGCCATCCGCCGCAATGTACTTTCACACCCGCTTTGCAGAGGCAGGTGCAGGTGAGGCAGCAGGCGCTGATCTTCCCACAGGGAAAAGAACTCCGCATCGAGATCCCACGGCTCGAGGGAAGAGAGACGCAGGCGCGGCACATCGGTCTCGCGCAGGATCGCTTTGACCAGGTATTTCAGATGCATATCGAAGTCCTGCCCCCACGAACCGAGATGAACACCTGTGAGCACGACCTCCTTTGTTCCACCGTCCAGAGCCGACTGGATATCGAGGAGGACGTCCGCCACCGGCCGGCTGCGTCCCTCGCCGCGCGCAATCGTCGTGACGCAGAACGTGCAGCGATTATCACACCCATCCTGCACCTTGATGAAGGCGCGCGTGCGGCGGTGCAATCCAGGCAGCGGCTCACGGGCAATGGGCTCAACGTCAAAGGATTCCTCCGGCAGCTTCAACACGTCTGCCACGAGGTGGTCTTTGCGGTCGTTCACGACCACCCGGCTCACGTTGGGCAGCTCCAGCGCCTGTTGGGGCTGGAGGGTCGCCCAGCAGCCCGTCGCCACAATTTCTTTCACGCCCGAACGCTCCATCTGGCGGATCGATCTGCGTGAGTCGGCGGCGGCTTCGTTGGTCACCGCGCAGGTGTTGACCACGGCCATGTCTGCCATGTCCGCCGAGGGGACGATCTCATGCCCGGCCGCGCGAAATCCCTGCGCCATCGATTCGATCTCGCTCTGGTTCAGTCTGCAGCCTATGGTATCGAGGTAGATTTTCATATTCTTATTCTGTCATTGCTTCGTCGCAACGAACGCTCCTCGCAATGACACTGTTACTTATGGTTGTAACACCACAAAATTATCGAACAAGACATCCACGCCGGGCTCGGAGAAGGCGCCAGCCAGGACTCCCACATCGCCGCTCGGGAAATCCGAGTCCGTGGCAGACGCGACTTCTGTAAAATTGATATAGAAGGTCAGCTTATCTCCAATGCAGTCGGCGCGCAGATGGTTCATGGTCCCGGCCTGGATCGCATCCGACGTCTGCATCTCGCTCTGTCCTAACAGAAGGGTCATCCCGCCGATGAACTTTCCGATCCCATAGTAGCCGTCGTTGCTGATCATAAAGAAGTAATAATCCCCGTCCCGATAGCGACAGAGCAATCCCATACGATTCTCGTCGGGGCCGTTGAGCCGGATCACATCTGCCTCGACACGCACATCCCCAAAATTCTGCTCAGACGTGGACCAGATGTTGAGCCTGGGCTGCCGCACCAGGATGCGGTACCCGCCGCCATCATAATCCATAATCCCATTGTCGTTGGCGATCCGCGCCCAGCCGGTGGTATTGTCCTCGAACTGTTCCTCGTAGAGCACATCGCCGGGGTTGGTCGTGGATATAGGCGGGACGGGAACAGAAGCACAGGCGGAAAGTAAGAGGAAAGAAGAAAGAAGAGAGAAAATCCTCATATGGGGATTCTATCAGAATTACTTCGCGATGAGCGGAGTGACGAATGCATCCAGAGGAGCGCAGTCGAAGCGTGACGACTAAGCGATCTTCTGGATGAGCGGAGCCGTTTCCCAATAACCGCGCTTCGACTACGCCTACGGCTCCGCTCAGCGCGATGGTTTCATGGAAAATACTGGCCCAAGACCATCTCGGCTTCCTTGTTCCCCAGGTCGCGAGCCTGGATGAGATGATCGTATGCCAGATCACGGTTTGTTAGCTGTAGATAGAGCATCCCCAGATGCAGATGTGCAGAGCTATTTTGCGGATCCAGCTCGAGGGCGCGGTTTAGCATCCGTTCCGCTTCTTCATAGCGGGCGTCCAGCGTAAGCAGCCAGCCCAGGACGTCCAGAGAAGCAGGGTTATTTCCATCCAGGACCACGGCTCTTTGTGCGGCCGGCACGCCGACGTCCCGGACGTTTACGTTGTTCTGGGCGCAGAAGATCGCCAGCAGGCGCCAGTAGTTGGGATCTTCCGGGGCGAAGGCCGTGGCTTTCTGGTACGCCTCCAGCGCACGGATCAAATCTCCCAGTTTGGCATGTGTCTCTCCCAGCGAGATATGCCACATCCGGTTCTCCGGCTCCAGCGCCGCAGCTGTCTGGAATTCGGTCAGTGCTTCACGGTAGTTGCCGGTGCGCTGGTAATAGAGCCCGCGCAGTCCACGCACCGTGGAGGAGTCCGGGTTGAGTCCGAAAGCCCGTTCCAGTTGTTCCGACCCTTCCAGTCCTATCTGCTGGTTCGCCTCTCCTAACCAGGCCCAGGCTTCGGCGTTGTTTTCGTCCAGGCGGGACGCTTCTTCGAAGGCAATGCGGGCCAGCCGCCATTCGTTGACCAGCGCCAGTCCACGCCCGATAATTACAGAACGCGCCGAGGCAGACTCCTCGATGGAGGCAAGGTTCAGGGCAGTCCGCAGCGTCTGGACGGCGGGATCAAGCTCAGGGTTTTGTCCGGAGGCACTCAGCAGCTCCGCCGAAGCGCGGTCAGGGTCCGATAGCGCCAGGAGCAAACCGAGCCTGTAACGCGCGTCGGCATCCTCCGGATGAGCGGAGGCATATTTTTGCAGGGTCTGCGCGGCTTTGGAGATCTCTCCCCGGGATTGGTAGATTTCCGCCAGCCGGGAGTAGAGATGCTCGGAGGGATTCTTCTGTTCCAGCGCCTGTTCCCAGATCTCGGTCGCGCGCTGCGTGTCGTCTTGTAAATAATTGACATCGCCCCAGGCCACCCAACCGGCGGGGGAAAATGCCTGACGCTCAAATGCCTTTTGATAGGACTCATCTGCCTGCACATATTCCTTTGCGTGGTAATAAGCGTGCCCGGCCAGTTCATATAGATCCGGGCGCCAGGGCAGGCGCTGGGCTGCTCTGTAATAATGCGTCCCCGCCTCGAGATACGACGTGGAAGCCGAGGCTCTTTCCAGCTCGGCATATCCCGAGATCAGGAAAGGCACAGAAATGGCGAGAAAAATTAATAGCAGGGTGGAGGAAG
>DATAKV010000363.1:0-2856 GCA_036261375.1 Anaerolineales bacterium | reverse complement strand
GTTTGCTAGTGATTGGCTTTAAAACAAAAAGAGAAGGCCACGATGACCTTCTCTCTTTTCATCTCACGGTAGTTATTCGCTCTTATCGGAGCTTTTGGTCTCGGTGCTGCTTTCCGAGCTTTTTTCAGAAGACTTGTCCTCCGTCTTGTTGCTACGGGATGCACTTCCCGAAGAGGATTTATGATCGGTGGCATAAAACCCGGAACCCTTGAAGATGATCTTGGTGGGGGTGATCACCTTCCTCAGCGATTTTTTGCGGCATTCCGGGCAGGTCTTTAATGGGACATCGTTAAACGACTGATGCTTTTCGAATTGAACACCACATGAGTCGCAGCGATAGGTATAAACGGGCATAGTTCTTACTCCTTGATAGCGGCGCTGATTATAGCGCGCCCATGTTCGTGTGACAAGTAAATTATCTAAGAGATCTGTTAACAGCCTACAGCGGATGGTTCAGGTCCCACAGGATGCGCAGCCCTTCCAGCGTCAGCCAGGGGGCGATGATCTGGATGACGTCGGTTTCCTGGGCGACGATCTCGGCCAGGCCGCCTGTGGCGATCACTTTCATCTGTAGACCCAGCTCCCGGCGAAAGCGTTCGACCATGCCCTCGACCATGCTGACGTAGCCGAAGAGCAGTCCCGCCTGCATGGCGTGAACGGTGTTCCTGCCAATAACCGAGGGAGGCCGCTGCAGGTCGATGCGCGGCAGTTTGGCGGCGTGGGTGAAGAGCGCCTCCATTGCCAGGCTGATCCCGGCGGTGATCGCGCCGCCCAGGTATTCGCCATCCTTGGTCACGGCGTTGAACGTGGTCGCCGTCCCAAAGTCAATGACACAGGCCGGTCCCCCGTACAGGTACATGACGGCCACCGCGTCCGCGATCCGGTCCGCACCGACCGCCTTCGGATCCTCATACCGGACTTTGATCCCGGTCTTGATTCCCACTTCCACGACGAACGGTTCTACTTCCAGGTATTCCCGGCAGGCCTGCACTACGCGTCCCGTCAGCTGGGGAACTACGGAGGCCAGGCAGATGCCCTTTACATCCTTGATCGTGAGCCCTGCATTCTGCAGGAGTCCCTGAAACTGCAGGCCGTACTCATCTGGCATACGCGCATGATCGGTGGCGAGCCGCCAATGTGAGCCAAGAACATTGCCATCGTAGAGGCCAAGTGTGACGTTGGTGTTGCCGATGTCGATTGTAAGAAGCATGGGAGACCTCTGGATATTGGATGCGATAACGTTCGATGATTCTACCATCCGTTCCGTTCTTCACCGCTGCGACATTTGTTTTAGCGAATCGCTTCGACGACCTCGGCGATCATGTCGAACTTGTTGAACTGCGGCATGATATATACGCCTCCCGCCCACGTTTTGAGCTGTTCGATCAATTCGACGGCGATCTCCACCCCGGCCTGTGTCCCGTCTTCGCCTGCCGCCTCAACCCGCTTCCGAGTCTCGTCCGGGATGAAAATGCCGGGCACTTCATTATGCAGAAAATTCGCATGCCGCACACTGACCAGCGGCAGGATACCCACCAGCACAGGCTTGTCGAACTTGCCATATTTTGCTTCGTACGCTTCCAGCAGCCTGGGTCCATCCTCGTTGCGATAGACTGGCTGTGTCAGGAAGAAGTCTGCGCCGGCTTTGATCTTACGATGCAGGTTCTTGACCTCACTCTCCACATCCGACGGACACAGGTTGAGCGCCGCGCCGACAAAGAAATTGGTCGGCTGGCCGATCGATGTCCCCGAATGGTCTACGCCGGTATTGAACCCCTGTTTGATCAATTTGATCAGGCCGGAGGGAACGAGGTCGTAATTATCCATCGCTTCCGGATAATCTCCCACGGAAGTGGGATCGCCCATGACAACGAACACATTACGGATTCCCAGGGCGTGCGCCGCCAGCAGGTCGCCTTGCACGCGCAGCAGGTTCCGGCCCCGGGTGGGGAAGTGCAGGGTGGTCTCAACTCCCACCTTGCGCTGCACGACGTCACACACCGCCCAGGCCGACATGCGCATGCGTGCCATTGGAGAATCGGCCACGTTGATCACGTCCGCGCCCGCGTCGGCGAGGAGTGAGGCGCCTGCCAGCAGTTTATGGGTCGAGAGGCCGCGCGGTGGGTCCATTTCCACGGCGATGGCGAACTTTCCCGCGGTTAATTTCTGGGCAAACAAGGTTGGCTGTTCCTGGTCGGTCTCAGCAATCTCCTCCTGCGGCAGGACCGCGATATTGCCCTGATCGATTTCCGGGGCTGTATCGAGCGCTTTTCGCATCGCAGCGATATGCTGGGGGGTTGTACCGCAGCAGCCTCCGACGATGCAAGCGCCTGCTTCACGGAAGGACAGGGCGTAATCGCCGAAGTAGTCCGCATCGGCGGGATACATGATCCGCCCGCCGACCTGCTCCGGCCAGCCAGCGTTCGGCTTGACCCAGAACTTTGCCTCCGGAACGGCCGTTTTCATCTGTTTTAACAAACGCAAAAGCTGGGCCGGACCGCCCGAACAGTTGACCCCCATAACGTCGACGCCAAACTCCCTTAGCATCCTGGCCACTTTAGTTGGGTCGTCGCCAAGCAGAGTCCTGTCATCGCGGGTGAAAGTGACCGAGGCCACCACCGGAAGAGTGCACACCTCTTGCGCAGCCCTGATTGCCTCGCGGATCTCGTACAGGTCACTGAACGTTTCGATGACGATCAAGTCCACTCCCGCCTCGGCCAGGGCACGGACCTGTTCCGCGAATGCCTCACGCGCCGTTTCAGGTTTGACCCTGCCATACGGCGCGATCCTGACTCCCAACGGACCCACATCCCCGGCGATCATCACGTCTCTGAACGATGCGGAGACGACGCGCTT
>DATAKV010000153.1:0-3529 GCA_036261375.1 Anaerolineales bacterium | reverse complement strand
GTGACCCTGCAATCCACCCTGGATCTCCCCTGCCTGCTGGACAGGGAATCCACAATCCGCGAGTGGATGGAGGATCCGCGCGGCAAGGCGGTGTTGGGAGCTCTATACGAGCAGATGGAAGCGCAGAGTCGCAGGGCGTTCAGCAGCGATGACAATGCAGACAGTATGGATATCATGGACATGCTGCTCGATATGCCGCTGGTGAGTGTGCTGATGTTCCAGCAGAACGCGCTGACCATGCCGGCCGAAGAAATGGTGGATGGCCTGCTGATGCAGGTCCACGAAAAATCTGCACTCGCTGCGGATTAAGAATATTTCATCGACGAGGCGAGATGCTTACAAGAGCTCTCGCCTTGCTCTACTGCTTCTGGATCTGGCTGGGCAGTGAAGGCCAGCCCTCCGCATCCCAGGAAAGGGACTCGATACGCAGCTTGGGTATGCCTATCTGTTTCGAATCGTAGGCATGGTAGACCATCCAGTACATATCATTCTCGAAGAGCATCCCATTATGGCCCGGCCCCTTCCACTGTCCGTAGGCAGCCAGGATGAGCGTGCCTCCACCTTCTGTCAGGGGAATCCCACCCCGATCTACGTATGGACCCGTCAGGGATTCGCTGCGGCCCACGCGCACGTTGTAGGTACTATCCACTCCCCTACAGCACAGATCGAATGAAACAAATAAATACCAGTTTCCATTTCGAGAGATGAGGAACGGCGCCTCAATTGCAGACGTGTTACCCTGTCCTGTAGAACGGTTCGCCAATTGATGGAGGTTTGAATCGTCCGTATCAAGTCGGCCGGTGGAGCGATCGACTTTCTGCAGCCAGATCCCTTCCCAGAAGCTGCCCCAGACTAACCAGGGCTCGCCAGCTTCATCCAGCACCAGATTCGGATCGATCGCATTCCACGGATCGCCTTCCCGTGAGCGCAGCACCTCCCCCTGATCCACCCATTCATACGCAGGACTATTCGGATCCAGGGTGACGTTGGTTGCCAGGCCGATTGCAGAATTCTGGCTGCCAAAGCTCGACACTGCATAATACAGGTGCCATCGATTATTGAAAAATGAGATGTCTGGCGCCCAGATATCGACGAGGTCCGGGTGGATATCCCTCGTCCAGGCCGGGTTGCTCTCGAATACCCGCCCGCAAAATTCCCAGGCCACTTTATCTTTGGAGCAGATGAAGGGGACAAAACTCCCCGTTGAGAACACGTAATAGCTGTCGTTTTCCCGGGCGATCACCGGATCGTGAATGCGCTGGATAAACCCTTCCGGCTCGATCATCACGCCCTGCGTCACAATGTCAGTACTGAGTTGCGCTCCGACGGGTTGACATGCTGCCAGCACGAGACTGATCAAAACACAGAACAGGATGCCACTCCCGGGGGAGTGGCATCTGTATATGCTCATGCCGGGCATGTCGTCAGTACAGTAAAGGATAGAGGCGGCAGGCTCAGCGTGGCGCGGCCCGCGTCAACCGTGGGTGTGGGAATCGCTTTTGGGACGACTTGTTCGGGCGCCTCCCAACTGTTCGCCACTTTGGGATCGCCGCCATTCAATTGCCAGGCTTCTTCCACTTGAAGCGCCTGTCCATCCTGCCATACAAGATCGGTCGTCACGGATTCGGTCTGGCTTCGATTTACCAGGAAGACCGCCCCTTCCTGTGTCTCGACATTGTAGCTGGCAGACACATCCAGCGTTGGCACCGCGTCGTGCTGCTTCGTCTCTATCGTCGCTGCTTTAACATGGACATCCAGCGCCTCGCCGCGGGCAAGGTTGCTGACCAGCTTGAAGACATAGTAGGAAGGGTGTTTAAGCAATCCCTCGGGACGCGTATGCAGCCACGAAATGACATTCACGATCTGTGCGACACAGGCAATCTTGAGCACATGGCTCTTGCGCAGGAAGACGTTCAGCCACTGGGCGACGACCAATGCATCCTCCAAATTGTAGATCTCCTCGGCCAGATGCGGCGCTTCTGTCCAGTTTCCTTGCACCGGGTCGCCCTTGTACCAGACCTGCCATTCATCCCAGGAAAGGTAGATATCATGTTTGCTGCGCTGCTTCGCTTTGACGTAGCGCAGCGTGCCTTCCAGGGTATCGACGTAGCGTTCAAAGAGCACCGCGCTGGCCAGATAACTGTCTGTGTCGTTCTCCGCGTTGCCGGCATAATAGTGCATGGAAAGATAATCCATGTGCTCCCAGGCGATCTCGAGGGCCGTACGGTCCCACTCCGGATACGTTGGCATGCGGTCATTGGAGGAGCCGCACAGGATTGTCTGGATGGTCGGATCTTGCATCTTCATCATTTTTGCCGCTTCGAGCGCCTTGTTAGCGTAGGAGACCGCATCCAGGTGGCCGATCTGCCATGGGCCATCCATTTCGTTGCCGACACACCAGTAACGCACGTTATGAGGCTCGGCAAAACCATGCCGGGCACGCAGGTCTGACCAGCGCGTCCCGCCCGCCACATTGCAATACTCCACCAGATCCGCGGCAGATTGGATCGTCCCGGTGCCCATATTGACACCTAACATCGGCGCGGCGTTGATGGTTGCGCAGAATTCCATAAATTCGTTCGTGCCAAATTGATTCGTTTCCAGCGACTGCCAGGCCAGCTCGCGCCGGCGAGGCCGCTGCTCCCTGGGGCCAATGCCGTCGAGCCAGTAGTAGCCACTCAGGAAGTTGCCTCCCGGATAGCGGATCACCGTGTACGCCTGCGCCCGCAGCGCCTCCATCACGTCTGTGCGAAAACCACGTTCATCCGCATGAGGGGAACGGGGATCATAGATGCCCTCATAGATGCAGCGGCCCATGTGTTCGGCAAATCCACCAAATAGCAGGGGTGAAATTGGGGCGATCGTTCGGTTTCGATCTAGAAAGACCTGCGCGTTGGATGTTGACATGTAGAAGCTTATCCTCTGATATGTGGATTGAACAGAATGTTATCCTGATTTTGCCTTGCCAGGGAATTACCGCCCGGCCATACCGGTTGTTGTAATCCCTGCAATGATCTTACGCTGGAATATTGCATAAAAAAGCAAGACGGGCGCCGAGGCGATAAACGCAGCCGCAAAGGCGAGTCCACGTTGAATATAACTGCCCTGCTGGATGATAACAAGCCCCACCGGGAGGGTGAATACTTCACGCTCGCTGAGCACAATCAGCGGCCAGAACAGGTCGTTCCACATGCCGAGGAAGGTGAAAATGGCCAGTGCCACCATCGCGCCGCGGACGAGCGGCAGGCAGACCTGCCAGTAAATACGGAACGGCCCCGCGCCATCCACGCGGGCCGCGTCTTCGAGGTCGCGTGGAATCGCGTAAAAGTGTTGCCGCATCAGGAAGATTCCGACCACGGATGCGGCAGCCGGCCACCAGATGGCATGATACGTATTCAGCAGTTTCAGATCCCGCAGCAGCAGGAAGGCAGGGATGAGGGTGATCGCGGCAGGAATCATCAGGCTGAAGAGCAAAAGCGAGAATAGCTGTCGCTTGCCAGGAAATTCCAGCCGGGCAAAGGCGTAACCG
>DATAKV010000147.1:0-5057 GCA_036261375.1 Anaerolineales bacterium | reverse complement strand
ACTCTGGATGTCGTGCGGAATGCTCTGGCCGAGTAAAAGTCCTGTACAAGGAAAGTAAACGAGCTCGTAGTGTTTCATTTTTGGGGAATCAGCGTTTTACAATCCAATTTCAACAATTGCCTCTTGACTTTTTAGAACATTTGTTCTATAGTATGTCTATCGTTATTCGTTTTCAAATTGAGTGACGTGATGTCACAGGAGGCTCCCATGAACCGCTCGACGCCCTTCAACCTGTCTCCCCTGCTCAGAGGTACATCCAACAATCGTGGATTGATCTTTGGCGGAATCATTATCCTGGCCCTGCTGGCTTTTGAAATCTTTAATTACTCCAGCACGGCCTTTGCACTGGGGGATATTCTGGGCAATCTCTCCTTTGGTCCCGTTCGCTGGTCGACCATCCTCGCACTGGCCTTCTGTGGTATCGACTTCGCCGGGATTGCCCGCATCTTCACCCCGGAGTCGGGCCGCGACGAGCCTGCCGAGGTCTGGTATCTGTTCGGCGCCTGGTTCCTGGCCGCCGCATTCAATGCCAGCCTGACCTGGTGGGGCGTCTCGGTTGCGATGCTCCAGCATACTGCCCAGGGCGGGGTTCTGCTCGGGCAAGCCACCATGATGCGCTTAGTACCGATTTTCGTCGCCGCCATGGTCCTTCTGATCCGTGTTCTGTTGATCAATACCTTCTCGATCGCCGGAGAGCGCCTCTTCTCCATTGCGGAAAATAGAACATCGCAGTATCAGCCGTCCTATCGCCCTCAAACCGAATCCTTCCGCACTCCGAGCCCGTCCTATCCGCGACCTGCGCCAAAGCCCACACCTGCCGCATCCACGCGGCCGCTCTATAACGAGCCGACCTACCACCCCGTTGGCATGAATGCGCAGGAGCGTGTGGAAAATCCATCCGTGCGGAGGTGAACCCGAACCTTTAACTGACGCTTCAAACATGTTTTGACCTCCTCAATCAAAAACATCCGACATACAAATACGCCGCATCAGCGGCGTATTTGTATGTATTTTCAAATTATTCGTTCCGGTCTAACCGGAAAACGGAAAATATCACCAGGGGATAGGGAGGGACACCCGATTAATGTTCGAGCGTGCTTTCACCATGGGACAGGACATAAAAACTGCGCTGGTTGTCATACACAAAATCAGTGACGATGTAGCCGGCGGCGAAGGCTGTTTCAAAGACCTCACGCGAGAAGAAGCGCCAGTCGCGTGCCAGGGAAAAGTCTGCATCCTTGAGCGCGGGGAAATCGGAAGGGATTTCAACAAGAACAAGGCGCCCATCGAGCGGCGAGGAATTCTCAGGAGGCCGGGGCCAGCCTTGGTCGTCGGTTTGCAGCGGGTAAAGAGGCTGAAGCTCCGCTTTCGCGAAGTTCTCCAGCTTCAAAGGGCGCCGGGCACGTTTACCCAGGCGTCGCTCGACACGGCGGGTATTGATCCACCAGTCCACCTGGAATCGGTCGGAAGGCAGACCGGCATTCAGCCCATCGCGCATATCCCCGTATTCAGAGCGGCGATAGTGACTGCAGACGGCACCCAGCTTGGTGATGTTGAGGTAGGCGTTCCGGCTGAGCAGTGGATCATACGTCCAGGTGATGTGGTCGAGTCCCTGGTGACGGACCATCTGCCACTGCGCCCGCTTCAGTGCAAAGCCGACACCGGCATCACGGTGGTCCGGGTGGATACCCATCATGTGGGAGCAGTGCTTGGGACGGGGACCATCGGGGGTAAACTCGATCCCGGGGAATCCAAATATGAAACCGATCAGCCGGTCCCCGTTAAACGCCCCCGCTACCAGGCCGCCATTATGGATGGCAGTGATCAGCATATGGGCGGGGACCACATCCGTTTCACTTCCAGGCCAGACGGTGCGCTGCAGTTCCTCAATGGCTGTCATATCTTCGGGAGACTCGAGAATCTTGATAAGAGGAGAGGCCATAGAGCTATTTTACATAAATCAAGGGATTAACGCGTGGTTCGGAATGCCTTTTGAAAGCGCTCCAAAAGAATCGAATACCACGGTTTACGGGCAAGATAGTCAAGTCGGTAGGCAAATCGGGCAGGCATCAGGCCAAACGTGCGGGGAAGGTTGTCCACCGGGCAGGTGCGGTTGACGGCCACGTAATCCAGCCAGTAGGTGGATATATTGAAATTGGGCACCAGCGAGTCGAGCATTACCAGCAGGGCACGCATCCACGGAACCGGCAGCGGCACGAGCAGGCGACGCCGGCGGGTCACATCCATCAGCGTTTCCAGGACCTGGCGTAGGGTGAAATATTCCCCGCCGCCAACTTCATAGGTCTGGTTGATCGTCTCCGGATTATCCAGTGTCCAGACCAGGCAGGTGACCAGGTCCTCCACCCACAGCGGCTGGATCAGGGAGCGTCCATCGCTGGGGATGGGAAAGATAAAAGGTACGACACGCATGATCCCGGCCAGGTTGTTCGTAAACCGGTCTTCCGGCCCGAACAGGACCGAAGAACGGATAATCGTATATGGAACCCCGCTGCGGCGGATGTGCTCCTCGGCGATCCCCTTTGCTTTCTGGATAGGGAATGCGGAGGCGCGATCGGCGCCGATGTGGCTGAGGTAGATGAAACGCTGGATGCCCGCATCCCGGGCGGCCTGGGCAAGAGTCCGGGTGCCTTCGATGTCAGTTGTAAGCAGGTTGCCGCGCCGCCCCAGGGTACTGGCGCTGGCCAGGTGATAGATATGGTCCACGCCGCGCAGCGCGGCACGGACGCCGCGCTCATCGTTCAAGCTGACGACTGCCACCTCTACGGGAACACCCTTCGGAATGCGCGGGGACTGCGGCGAAGGCCGGAGGAGTACGCGCACTTGTTGTCCGGTGGTGGAGAGATGACGAATGAGGGCGCGCCCGATGAATCCCGTTGCGCCGGTAACCAGAATCATATTAAGAATTATAGCAGAGGTGAAATTAACGATTTATGAGCCCTGACGGAGCCTCCGATTTAGCCTCTTTTCTTCAACCACTTTAACAATTTATCCTTGGTCCAGCAGTTGATGACATCTTTTGGCTCGAGCCAGGCACGGCGGGCCGTGGCAACGCCAAAAGGCAGCATGTCGAGGTCTGCTTCGGAGTGGGCATCGGTGTTGATACTGAGCGGGATGCCCAGTTCCTTGGCGCGGCGGGCGTAGACATCGTCCAGGTCGAGGCGCGAGGGGTGGGCATTGATCTCGAGCGCCACACCGGTCTCTGCTGCAGCGGCCAGGACCGCGTCCATATCCAGATCCGCCCCTTCACGGTCGGGGATCAGGCGTCCCGTGGGGTGCCCGATGATGTCCACGTGCGGGTTGCGAATGGCATTGATGACGCGCTGGGTAACCTTCTCACGCGGCTGGCGCAGGCTGGTATGTCAGGAAGCGACGACTAGGTCGAGCGTGGCCAGGAATTCATCCGGATAATCGAGTGCGCCATCCGCCCGGATCTCCACCTCGCTGGCATGCAGGACGAGGATCTTATCCCCGAGCTGCTTCTGAATCTTTTTGATCTCGGCAGCCTGCTCCGTATGACGTTCCATGCTCAAGCCGCCGGTCACGCCCAGGCTGACCGAATGGTCGGTAAAGGCGATGACCTTGATGCCCCGCTTGGCTGCCGCCCGCGCCATCTCCAGCATGGAGAGTTTCCCGTCGCTCCAGGTGGAGTGGGTCTGCAGGTCGGCTTTGATGTTCTTGATCTCGAGCAGCCTGGGGAGTTTGTTCGCCTTCGCAGCTTGGATCTCGCCCCGGTCTTCGCGCAGTTCCGGGGGAATCCATGGCAGGCCGAGGGTTTCGTACACTTCCTCCTCGGTGGCGCACAGGATCTCACCTTTGCTTTTGACTTTTGCGAACGAATGTTCCGACAGCGACAGTCCTTTTGCCAGCGCGATCTCCCGCAAGCGGACGTTGTGATCCTTGGAGCCGGTGGCATACACGAGCGCCGTGCCAAACTTCTCGGGTGGATGGACCCATAACTGGGCCCGCATGCCATCATGGAATTCGATGCTGGACTTCGTCTCGCCTTTGCCCAGCACACGGTTAACTCCCGGCAGCTTGACGAAAGCCTCCATCACGGCAGTGGAGTCTTTGGCGGCGACCAGGATGTCTAGATCGCCGACGGTGGAACGCATCCGCCGCAGGCTTCCAGCCGGGTGCACATCCACAACTCCCTTTACACTCTTGAGGATCGCAGCGATTTCCAGGGCACGCGGGTAGGCTCTGCCCAGCGGGATCCGCGCCGACCGCCGCCCGAGCGAGGCGATCCCCTCGAGAATGGCCAATTCCGATTTCGAGCCCATGCCGGGCAAGTCGCGCAGTTTTCCTTCCCTAGCCGCGGCTTCCAGCTCGGCAAAGGTCGTGATATTCAGCGTTTTCCAGATCATGGCGGCCCGCTTGGGGCCCAGGCCGGGGATGGGCAGCCAATCTGCCAGGCTGGGGGGCACTTCCTTTTTTAGCTTTTCAAGGAACTCAAGCTTTCCCGTGGCCAGCAGCTCATCGATCTTCTCGGAAATGGCTTTACCTACGCCAGGAATTTCCTCCAATTTCCCCTCTTTCCAGTATTCACTTGCCTCGCGGCCGAGTCCCATCAGGCTCTCGGCGGCTTTTCGATAGGCAAGCGTCTTGTACACGATCTCGCCCTTGATCTCCAGTAAATCGGCAATGAGAGTGAATGTGTTTGCCAGCTGACGGTTGTTCATCATAACGATAATCCTTTCGTCTGCTCGAATTATACGTCAAACAATACCGACCCCGGTCGCATCGGAAAACCGTCTGGAGACTCCTCTCCCAAAAAAGCTCCAGGACTATCCTGTCAGCACACTAAAGGAGCACGAATGACAACTACTTTAACAAAGCGAATTTTGAGCAGCGTTAAACGAGCGTTTCTTTGGACATGCCTGTTCATGGTTTTGCTCGCCGCCCTGGGTGTTCTCTATCAGAGCGCAGGCGCAGAAGCAGATCGATTGTGGAGGGTGCGAACCACATCAGCCTGGTGGACCGCCGTGAACATGCCTTGCAGACCGGCGCGGCCACGATTCGGGTGATCGAAGCCGCCC
>DATAKV010000140.1:0-3089 GCA_036261375.1 Anaerolineales bacterium | reverse complement strand
TCCCCGCCACGACTGAAAACGCGTTCCTTGAGGAGCGCGTTTTGCTTTCGGTCTCACGCCCCCGTGGAGGGGATAGTATTCGAATCCTGTCCTCCCCGCCACGACTGAAAACGCGTTCCTTGAGGAGCGCGTTTTGTTTTTACCACGACCCCCAAACTACGGGGCAGGCGTGTCACAAAGGTACACGAAGGGATTTATCTAAGATCCAACTTCATTCCCAAATGGCTCCCTTTGAACCCCAGCCGCTCGTAGAACCGGTGGGCATCTTTCCGGGTCAGGTGGGTTGTCAATTGGACGACATGGGCGCCGCGTTCCCGGGCGCGCTCGATCGCCCACTTCATCATCTCGCGCCCAATTCCCTGGTTTCGGCATTCTTTGTCTACGCGCACCGATTCGATCTGGGCACGCAAGCGGCCCTGGAAACTGATCGAGGGCAGGAACATCAGGTGCAGCGTGCCAATCACCCGTCCATTGGATTCGGCCACCACCAGTTGATGGCTGGAATCCTTATCGATATCATCGAATGCCCCAAAATAGGATGATGGCAGCGGGTCTTCATCCCGCTCGCGCTGGCTCCCCAGGTCATCATCCGCCAATAAATGGACGATCGCTGGAACATCCTCACGGACGGCAATGCGTAAAAGGAGCGCGTCCTTCATTCGCTGCGGGATTGATTCATCAATTCGAGATGCTGTGGATTCCGGCGGATGTAGGCCGCAGCGTAGGAACACATCGGGATCACACGCAGTGAATTTTCGCGGGCATAGCTAAGGCTCGCCTCCACGATCCGCCCCGCAACCCCCTGCCCTCGTAATTCAGGGTGTACACCCACATGGGTGATGACGAAATTCTTGCCATCCAGAATGTAATCCAGCTTGCCAGGAAATTCCCCGATCCTGGTTTCGAAACGGTTTGCGCTTGGATTGTGTGTCACTTCGATCTTGCTTAGATCAATTTGCATGGAGTTCACCTCCCGGTTGTCTCTTGTCATTGTATCGCAATGGTAGTTGATTAAACGAAAAATGGACAGCCGCGTTCCAGGGCTGTCCATTTCGCAAACGGAACCGCTTACTTGGAGTTAATGAAGGCGACCAGCGCCTCGATTTCCTCCTTTTTCAACTCCAGGTTTGGCATCTGCGTATCGGACTTCGCCGCCGATGGATCCTTCAGGCGGATGAACAGGATTTCCGGGCTGGCCGAAAAATTGGACAGGTTTGTCGCGCCCATCTCGATCGTCCAGTATTCGGACCGGCTGGCCGCCCTGGTGTTGACATGGCAGGTGATGCAGCCCTTGGCAATGAATAGTTGTCTGCCATACTCAACCTGGGAGAGGGGCGCCTCACCTTCAGCGTTATCCATCACAGCTTCTGACTTGGCTTGCGCTTCGACCTCAGATGTCGCGCCTGCCCCGGCGATCAACAGGATCACTCCTGCCAGCAGGCATAAGGCTGTCAGCGCCAGCACCGGGCGGCTCTTGCGCCGATAGCCTACCATCGCCCCCGCCAGTCCCAGAGCCAGCACAGCCGCGCTGACCAGGATCATCGGTGAGGCAAATGATGCGGCCGTTTCTTCGGTTACAACGGGCGGATTGGCAGCCGCAAGTGCAGGCGCCGCAACGGTCAGCATCGGCATCTTCTGGTCCATGGTGAAGGCCTGGATGGACCAGCTCCACTCTCCCTCCCTGGGAAAGGTGAGCGTCGCTGTATAGTGGCCCGGCTTTCCTTCCTCTTCGGCGATGATCTTGAACTCCGTATCCTTATGCAGGTTGGCAACAATGATCGGGGACAAGTCTGTCATCGGTGTTTTGCCATGCTGCAGGACGGTAAAGCCGATGGTCAGCGGCTCGCCGGCCACAACGTCGGTCGGCAGCTCATCCAGGGTAATGACCGCCCAGCCCCCCGCAAAAACAGGGATAGCCAACACGAGTGACATCAGCAGGGCAAGCACAAGGGCAATACGTGAGTGACGAAACATTTCAGCCTCCATAAATAAAACGTTGGTTATTTATTGAACAACAGTCTTGCGCAGCTTGAGAGCAAGGGCTGCCAGGGCCAGCAGGCCTGCCAGGATCGAGACAGGCATCCAATCATCAGATGGGAATGTGGAAGCAGAAGTCGGAGACTGGCTGACAGACACGGAAGGCTGCACTTCCCTGACCGGCCCGGCATCGGGCTGCTGCCCTTCCATTTGCTGAACAGGCTGCACACTGGCACTCACTGCGGTACCGAGCGCACTCTCGAATACCGTTTTGATAGCCGGGTTGGCCGAATACCACTCCCCATCGTATTCAGAATCGCCGTTCACGATACCATCGTAGAATACGAAGCCTGTCGACGGATAGTAATGCAGCTGGTCAAAAGCGATCTCGCGCTTGCCATCGATGTAGTAGCGCCTGATCTCATATCCCATACCGGGATCCTTGGGGGCCTCGACCTTATCCCGGTAAAAATCGGCAAAGGCGAAGAAATCTTCGGTTAGTTTCAGGTCTGTTGCACGGATCTCTTCATCGATACCGGGGCCGGTGATCGAGATGAAGGCAAATCCTCCCTTGGCAAGCACAGCCATGGATGTGATCAGAGCCAGCAGACATGCCAGCCCCATTGCATTGCGGATTGTTGAAAGCATGCGAACCTCCTCTGGTGGGTAAATTCATTCTTCATACACCACCAGTAGAGGTTCGGTTCCATCCTCAGGGCGTCGGCTCGAGCGATTCGGCGATACGGATCGCTTCCTCGAGCGATGCGTCTGTCTCGAGGCGATAGGTGACCTCCCCTTCCGTCCAGATCAACACATGGCCGGTGACCATCCGCCTGAACTGCAGATCGCCGTTGAACAACCGGATCGGGTAGGGTCCTTCGGCCCAGACCGCGTACTGTCCATGGACTTGGGTCTCCTGCACAACATCCGGCCCCATTTTGCTGATCGCCCAGCTTCCCGCCGGGATGAGATGCAGGCTCATCCGGACGCGAGTAGACTGCTCAGGGTCGATCCAGACCAGGAAGGTCATCGGACCGTCCGCATCCTGGATGAACACGCGGTCCGGCTCGCCCAGGTCAGCAGGATAGCCTGGAAGCAAAATTGGATAACCT
>DATAKV010000133.1:0-4652 GCA_036261375.1 Anaerolineales bacterium | reverse complement strand
GCCCTACTCCAATGCCGAGATCCATGTCGGCAACATCACCGGCTCGCACCTGCCCGGTGACATCGTCGCCCGCTACCATCGCCTGAAAGGGAATAACGTCCTGATGGTCAGCGGTACCGATTCGCACGGGACGCCCGTCACCATCGCTGCCGACAGGGAAGGCAAGCCGGTGGAAGAAGTTTACAAAAAATATCACGACAGCTTTCTCGAGCTGTTCCAGGGCTATGGCATCACCTACGACCTGTTCACGACCACCCATACCGAGAACCACTTTAAGGTCTCGCAGGCCATCTTCCTGGCTCTGAAGGAAAATGGCTTTCTGTATACCGACAAGTCCATGCAGTGGTACTCGCCCTCCACCAAACGCTTCCTGCCCGACCGCTACGTGGAAGGGACCTGCTATATCTGCGGCTTCGAGGGTGCGCGCTCCGATCAATGCGACAACTGCGGCAATGTGCTCGAGCCGGAGAAACTGATCAACCCGCGCTCGAAGGAAGGCGGTGCACTCGAGCTGCGCGAGACCGAGCATTTCTATCTGGACCTCTCCAAGCTCGAGCCGAACGTCAAGGAGTTCCTGACCCGGCGCCAGTCCTACTGGCGAGACACGGTCATCGGCGAGTCCCTGCGTAAGATCGAATCGGAAGGTCTCAAGCCGCGGCCAATCACCCGCGATCTCGACTGGGGTGTAGATATCCCCGTCGACGGCTGGACCGAGGCCGGCAAACGCATCTACGTCTGGTTCGAGGCGGTGATCGGCTATCTTTCCGCGGCGATCGAATGGTCCAGGGTTTCAGGAAATGATGAAGCCTGGCGCGAGTGGTGGGTTAACCCGCAGGCAAAGCAGTTCTACTTCATCGGCAAGGACAACATCTTCTTCCATGCCGCCTGGTGGCCGGCCCAGCTCATGGGTGCGGGAGCCCAGTTCCTGCGGATCTTCGACACCCCTACATCCCCCCTGCAGGAGGGACAGGAGGGGGGTAAGTCACTCACGCTGCCGTATGATGTCCCTGCCAACCAGTTCATGAACCTCGAAGGAAAACGGATCAGCGGCTCGCGCAACTGGGGCGTGTGGGGACGCGATGCACTGACCCGTTACGATCCCGATGCGCTGCGTTACTACCTGACCGTCAACATGCCGGAGAACAAGGACAGCGATTGGGACTGGTCCGAGTTTGTGGCCCGCAACAACAACGAGCTGGTCGCCACCTGGGGCAACCTGGCCAACCGCGTGCTCTCGTTCTGCTACAAGAACTGGGAAGGCTATGTGCCGGATGTGGATGTGTCCACCCTGCGGCCCGCGGATCTCGACCTGCTTGCCGTCATCGAAAAGGGGTTCGGCACCGTCGGTGCGGAGCTCGAGGCCGTGCGCCTGCGCTCCGCTATCGGGGAAGCGATGAAGCTGGCCACTGCGGTCAACGTCTACCTGGATGTCAATGCCCCCTGGTCCGCGATCAAGACCGACCGGGAGAGTGCGGCCAAAACCATCTACACCGCGCTGCGCGCCATCGATTCGCTCAAGCTCCTCTTCGCCCCGTTCCTGCCCTTCACCTCCGAGCGCCTGCATGGTTTCTTTGGTTACGAGACCCCGCTCTTCGGCGAGCAGTACACCGAAGAGGTGACCGACTCACTTGGGACTCATAAGGTCCTGCGATATCGCGTAGGACAAGATAGTACCTTGTCCTACTGGAAACCCAGCGAATTGAAGCCGGGAGCGAAGCTAATTCAACCCGGTCCGCTGTTTAAAAAGCTGGAAGATAAGGTTATCGAAGAAGAACGGGCCAGGCTGGGAAACTAAAAGAGAAATCGGATGTCGCCTTGACATCCGATTTCTCTTTTGACGAATCACTACTATCCTGGTCTACACAGCAGAGAGGCGAAATTCCTTGGCAGCGATCGGTTTTCCACATTTCAGACAGGTATATTTGTCGAATGTCCCAAGTTTCACACCGCATAACTTATGATATCGGGCGCCACAAGAAGCACATGTTGCTGCCTGCTCCAAAAACCGGAATGGCTTATGGCAGACTTCACAGACGGGATCCTTTACCTTAAAGTCATTTAGCTTTGAAAATATTCCCAGGAGTTGGTCCGTCTTTTGCGGGCTGCCCTGAGGAAGTTCGAATTTCCTGCCCTGGTTTTCAGTCTCACCCGTTTTTGAGGATTCTCCCCGCGTTTTCAGTCTGAGTGATTCGGCACGTAACTGCATACTTTTCAGCAGCTGACGGTAAGCACTGCTCTTTTTATCGGATGGAAAATAATCTACATACTGCCATTTTCTCAAACGCCGTGGAGCGGGGCAGTCGCTCAGCCTTACCGGAATTACGTAAATCGTCTCTTCCGGTTTATAGTCTGCCATGTCCAGAATTAATCGTAGTTCGTGTTGAACATAGCCTTCTTTGGTGACAGAGTTGTTCGACAGGCACACAAGTACCGCGTCTGCAGCTTCGACGGCCTTTTCGATTTCTAAATCCCAGTCCTGGCCTGGCAGGATATTCTCTTCGTCCAGCCACGGATCGATCCAACCCACTTCCAGGAGTTTCCGATACAGTTCACGCACCACAGGTTTATCCTGTGAGGCATGACACAGAAATACACGGAGTTTGCGGGTGTCAGGCATGGTGATAACTCAAACCGGAGGGTATGATTAAATTATACGGCAGAACCTTCTCAACAGCACATGCAGATTGGAACATAACACCTACAGAATCGTCCTTAATTTAACCTGTACAAGGAGAATCCATGAAAACTTCAAATTGGTATAAACTGTTTTCTGCCGGCCTTGTATGGAGTCTTTTCCTTTCTGCCTGCGGAGGGACATCCATGAACCTGGCAAAATCAGATCTGCCGCGCAATGCCTCCCCTGAGGTTCCGGCAAGCGATACCCGGACATTGGTGCGCGGCAACAATGCTTTCGCGCTGGATATCTATCGCACCCTAAGTACTCAGGACGGCAACCTGATCCTCTCGCCGTTCAGCATCTCGCTTGCACTGGCAATGACCCATGCCGGGGCAGGCGGCGAGACCGAATCCCAGATGGCAGAAACCCTGCATTTCGATCTTCCCCAGCATCAGCTGCACCCCGCCTTCAATGCCCTCGACCAGCATCTGGCCCGGCGCGGCGAAGAGACCTCGGACGAGCATGAGCCGCTGCAGCTCAACATTGCCAATGCCGTCTGGGCCGAGCAGACCTACCCCTTTCTCCAGGAATACCTGGATCAAATCGCTATGAATTACGGAGCGGGGATTCGCCTTGCGGATTTCATCCACCAGTTCGAAGCCGTGCGGCAGGAGATCAACGACTGGGTGCTGGACCAGACCGAGGAGAAGATCAGGGACCTGCTGCCCGAAGGGGTGCTCAATCCGGACACACGCATGGTGCTGGTCAATGCCATCTACTTCAAAGCCGACTGGCTGATTCAGTTCGATGCCAACAGCACCCTCGATTCACCGTTCTACCTGCTGGACGGTTCTGCCACGTCCGTCCCGATGATGCACAAGGGAATGTTCGTTCCCTACTATCAGGGTGATGGTTTTCAGGCTGTAGAGCTGTCCTATAGCGGCGATACGGCTGCCATGGATATCCTCGTCCCCGATGAAGGCCGCTTTACGGAATTCGAAGCCGGATTGTCTTCGGCCGTGCTCGATGAAACGATCGCCGGGATGAAACCGGCCGCCGTCAATGTGGCTCTGCCCAGGTTCACGTTCGAGAGCCAGTTCAACTTATCGGATGTGCTCAAGTCGATGGGGATCGTGGATGCTTTCGAACCAGGCCAGGCCGATTTCTCCGGCATGACGGCCGAAAAAGACCTGTTCATCAGCGACGTGGTCCACAAGGCCTTCGTAGCCGTGGATGAAGAGGGAACCGAGGCGGCAGCCGCCACAGCCGTGATTATCGAAGCCGCAGGCGCGCCGATATACGATATCACCCTGACCATCGACCGTCCCTTTATTTTCATCATTCGCGACAAGCCCAGCGGGCAGGTCCTCTTTATCGGCCGTGTGCTCCACCCGGCGCAGTGATCCATGATTTACACGTATAAACCGGTCACCTATAGGTCCATCCACAACAGCACGGAGGTGATCACACTCAGCAGGATCAATGCCAGGAGGATGGAAGAGCCGTATATCTCGAACGATTGAAGGACCACTTCCAGGGTCACCAGGAATAAATAGGCAGCGATCAATAGGGTGGAATAGGCTGTCTTCCTTACAGAACCCTGGATAGCAGCTACAAGAGTCCCTGCGCAGGCCAGGGCGAGGATTCCCAGGATCGGCCAGGCGATCTCGATCTCCTGTCCCATGTAGTCAAGGTAATGAACGAACGGCTGCAGGATCAGGAACAGCGCAAAACTGATCCGGAAAATACGTGCAGTCAGAAAGCGCCTCCGGAATACAAAGATCAAGCCCGCCGCAAGCGCAAGCACCGCTTTTGACAAATCCAGGAAGTCGCTTGAGTCGCCAAGATAGGCGAACGCCTCGACCAACAGGTAGGCCAGCAGGAGGAGATTACCTGCAACGTCAAGGCTGTTTGTTTCGGCCTCGCGGGCAGGCTGCACGAGGGCAGGTGCTGGCGTTTCATAGTCGGACAGCGCCGGCACAGGCCCTGGTCCATTCCCAGGACTCCCTGCCGGCGGCCAGGTCTGATTGAACCG
>DATAKV010000130.1:0-4739 GCA_036261375.1 Anaerolineales bacterium | reverse complement strand
TCCCTGTTCTCCTGGTTCACAGATGGATTTCTCACAACCTTGAGACGTTTGATTGCGGGACTCTCTGCCGGTCAGGCTCGTGAGTTTCTTGCCGTGCTGCTGGTGATGCTGCCCGTGCTTCCCTTTTTTAGCACGCTGCTGCTGATGTGGAGAAAAAACTCTACCCGGCTGAAAACCATTCATTTGATCGCATGGGGATTGGGCTGTTTATTTCCCCTGTTGATCATTGCCTTTGAATGGAATGGATCGGTTCTAAAGTTGTGGGGGCTCTGGCTGTATTTCCTTCTGGCGATCGGTGCACTTATTGTCGAGATCGCACCAACGGCGCCGTTTACATCCACATCTTCCCTGGCCACCACATGATAGCAGGAGTAGGACAATTTTGAAGGTCAGGTGCCGTGTTTGTTGTTTCGCCGGACGAATACTATAATCAGTGAAAACGATGGAAAGCGAGGCGGCGATGGGGTTGGTCCGTGAGATATTTGGACCCAGCAAGCAGGAGATCTGGTCCCAGCTCAGCCAGGAGATCGGGGCGGACTATGAGGAGGAGGGTTTCTTCAAGGCGGGCAAGGTCGTCCTATCTCACCGGGAGTGGCAGATCATCCTCGATACATACACCGTCCATTCGGGCAAGACGACCATCGTCTACACCCGGATGCGGGCGCCGTATGTGAACCGGGACGGCTTCCAGTTCAATATCTATCGAAAGAATGCTTTCAGCTGGATCGGAAAGTTGTTCGGCGTCAGGGACATCGAGATCGGGGATTCGTTCTTTGACGATGAGTTCATCATCCAGGGGGAACCGGAGCACATGGTAAGAACCCTGCTGACGAATTCAGAGATCCGCCAGTTGATCCAGGGCCAGCCGGATCTCCATCTCCAGGTCAAGGACGATGACGGCTGGTTTAAGGAGAGATTCCCCGAAGGTGTGGACGAGCTGTATTTCCAGGTGGTCGGCGTGATCCGGGATAAAGACCGCCTAAAGCAGCTGTTCAACCTGTTCGCCGCCGTGCTGGACCATTTATGCAGGCTTGGCTCTGCCTATGAAAACGACCCCGGAGTCAGTGTGGAGTAGAAGGACCGGAACCAAAACAAACATCCGGCGACAACCTGTCGCCGGATGTTTGTTTCACGTATCTCTATCTTGAAAGCTGGCCGCGCACCGCTCCGGCAGCATAGAGTGGGAGCGTATGCACGTTGACATAGTATCCTTCCGGGTTGCTGATGATCTCCACGATCACCTCCCGGTCTGCATGGACACAGCCTTCTGAGGTGCCGCTTTCATCCGGCGGAGTGAGCCCGACAACTACCGGTCCGGCTTCATCCACATCGCCGATATGGATGTGGGCGCCGGTAGCCGGCAGCGTGATATTGGAAACGGAAATCTCAAAACACACCTCTTCCCGGCCTGGGAAGAACATCAGGGTTGTCGTACCACTGCCATCCGGGTCACCAGGCCCCGGTACTTCGGCTGCACCCGATAAAGTAGTCGTGAACGTGAGGCCTGGAGCCGCGGCCAGGCTGGTCAATGCGAACACGGTAAGAGCGACCGCAACCATCGGTAAAAACTTGATCTTTTTCATCGTTTCACCTTTCTAATATTAAATTTTCAATGAGACTGCGATGAAAATTCGGCCAGATCCTTGCACACTGTTTTCCTGTGAATCACTTCCTTTCAGTGTCATGCAAGCCGTTTGCCTTAATACAATACGATAGCTGCCTCGGTTTTTCAATAGGTTGTAACCATAGCTTATCAAACCCTAATCAAACCGGTTTGATCGGTGTGAGAAGATTTTCAATGCTGCACTCCTGAGTGTGTGAGACCATGGAAAGATTGCCGCTCGGGTCAGTTTCAAATCGGCACGGTTGCTATTGAAAAGGTGGCTGAACAGCTACGTTAATACGAGACGATTGTTAGCCAAAACATAAGTCCAGCAACTGTGAACTGGGCTGGACTTTTTATTTAACTTATTTCTTTTATCAAGCTTTGAGGTTTGAATGTCTATTTCGTTTTAGCTGGTATGGTTCGAGTAATTTGACCGCGTATTTCACCGCCAGGGAAGTCACCCGGACCCGTGTTCGTAGGTGCTACACCGTCATTGGTGTGAACATTTACATAGGTGTTTCCACTGTTCATGGCGGCCACCACATCGCCCAGATCCTCCCAACCACAGGCATTTCCGGGGTCGGGCGCTGTGATTGTTCCCTTCGCCAGGGTTCCACTTACTTCGCCACTACCCGGGGTGCCCATGAAAAGCGTAACTCCCACAGGACCATTTACCCGCTTCGCTCCACAGTGAATATGTGCAGCAAAAACATTCTCGATATTGGTTACACTCACAGTGTAGGCGAGTGCAGTTCCATCTTCGTTCAACTGGAAGGTGGCAACGCCCGTCGCTTTCGTAGCGCGCGGTGGGACTTCCTCCGCGCCACTTAGTCTTGCGCCAAACTCCTGGGATACTGCCGCAATGCTAGCCAGTGCCAAAACGCTCAGAGCGGTCAGTACCAGGTAGAGAATTGTCTTCTTGTTCATAGTTATTGCCTTTCTATTTGTTAAAATATCCGTTGATACTGGGATAGCGACTCAGCCCGACTGGTGCGTAATTTATTCGTGGACCACCTCCTTCCAACATCCGACTGCCCTTAAAGATACAACAGCCATATGGTTTTAACCCGTTGTAACCTTGGCTTGTGAAATTCAACTCTCTCGGACTAGCCGCGGAAGATCTCATACGTCGCGACGTTCATCAGGGACACCACGAAGAGATTGCTGTTCGGAACAGTGCGGATGTCGTTTCCTGTTCGACTCTTGTTGGGATTCTGCGCCTAAAAATCTGGCATCAGGTTTCCTCGGATCTCGCCAGAGGGAACGCCGCCTGATTCCGCCGTTGTATGGACGTTGACGTAGGCGTTCCCACCCTGTATTGCAGCAATAACATCGTCGATCTGGGTCCAGCCGCATCCATTACCGGCGTCGGGAGCTGTAACGGTCATTCGTGCCAGCAGGCCACTCTCCTCTGTGAAAGAGCCCATGAAAAGGGTCACACCCACCGGCCCATTCACGCCTGGAGGCGCACAGTGAATATGTCCTGCAAAAATCTCATTGGTGTTGTTGCTGACGGTCAGTACCACCTCCAGCCTCTTGTTTCTCACCTCGACATCGACGTCACCCCGCATGCTGGTCTCGACGGGCGGGACCTCCTGGTCGCCTGTTAGAGTTGCCTCGAACTCCTGACCGTCATTCCCACCACCTCCACCTCCGCCACCCTTAATTCGGAATATTTCGTAAACGGCTCCATGGGTGAGCGAGACGACGAATACGTTTCCGTTCGGGCCGGTCTCGATGTCAGTGCCCGACCCAAAATTGCGGCCGATCAGCAGGCTTTCACTCTCGGTGATCTCGTGCTTGCCATTGTTATCAGCCACCCTGTCCTCCAGGCGCGGGTCGTCTACTGCGATCATGTCGCGGTTTCCGGTCAGGTTGAAGTGGAACAGATAGCCTCCCTCCAGGGCCGGTATGGCCGCTCCTACAAACAGGTCGTTCTTGAACTCCGGTCCCAGAGCGCCGCTGTTCACGAAGCCGATGCCGCCAGGTGCCACTTCCCACTTCCAGCTGAACTCGGGATCGTCATATGCAGCGCCGGGAATCATGAACAGGCGCGACAAAGCCTCCTCGGCCGAGGCGGCGATGTTCGTAGGCGGCCAGCGCAATTGCTGCAGGGCAGGAAATGTTGAAGGAGGCGCGAAGAATGTTGTTTCGATCTCCTTGTATTGATCGATGCGCTCCAGCGGGCCCATAATCTGGATCCATCCGGCGTTAAGGCCGGGCTCGACGAGATTCAACTCGCTGAAGGTATCGTCGCCGTTCTCCTGGAGCCAGATATTCCCGGAGGCGGGATCCACTGCCAGGCCGAAGCTGTTGCGGTGCCCGTAGGAGAAGATCTTCTGGATGTTCTCACCGACTTCATCGTTGATGAGTGCGAGGGCCGCGCCAGCCTGGAAGAACGGATTGTCCTCGGGCGCCGTGCCGTCGGGGTTGAGGCGCAGGATCGCGCCCGTCAGATGGGCGTCGTCAGGCTCGGGGCCGCCGAACTGATCGTCGGGAACCCTTTCATCGTCCCCGGGACAGTCGTAGACGTTCGTCGGGCCGCAGGGAAGATTCTGCAGCATACCGCGCCTGCCCACATCACCGATAAAGATGTAAAGCTTGCCATCCTGACCAAACGCGAGAACGCCGCCGTCATGGTTGCCGCGCGGGGGCTGTTCCTCATCGCCTTGATTCGGAGGCTCGGGCGCAGCGTCGTGCTGGAAGGAGCGCAGCATGATCAGGTTGTGATCATAGGCAAGCATTTGACCGTCCCAGGTGAAGCGGTCCACGCGGTTGCCAAGCAGCGGCGTGGCGAGCAGATCATCCGTGTCCGCGCCAGGCTCGGGAGTCTCTGCACATTCTTCCTGCGTTGGGAAGAACGGGTTTTCCGCAGGAGGCGGCGGGACGATACAACTCCAGTAGAGATAAACGCCCGGGTCTGTCGGGAAGTCAGGATGGAGTGCAATCCCCAGCAGGCCGCGTTCTGAAGCAAAGTTGACCGCCAGGTCCAGAACGGTACCCTGGATCTCTCCGTTCATAACGTGCTTCACCTGTCCGGTATTCTTCTCCAGGACCAGGAACTCATCCGGCCCGAGGAACGCCATCGTGGTTGGGCTATCCAGCCCATCGACCACCGTCCGCACACCCAGTT
>DATAKV010000108.1:0-3429 GCA_036261375.1 Anaerolineales bacterium | reverse complement strand
CTCGAATGGCCGGACGATATTCTTTATGCGCGCGATGAAGCCGAGCTGTTGAAGATCATGTGGGGGCAGATCGGCATCGCAGTGGTCATGCTGCCGGTCGACTCGGGGGAGCTGACTGCCCGCTGCTGCCCGGCTTTCGATTACGATATCCTGCTCTGGGAGTGGGGCTCCGACCCGGATCCCAGCTTCCTGCTGAGCGTGATGCTGACCGACGAGATCCCCTCCGGATATAACGAGACAGGCTATTCCAACTCGCAATATGACGAGCTTTTTGCAAGACAGGCAACGGCCCTGGATGATGAGGAGCGGCGCAGATTTATCTGGCAGATGCAAAACCTGGTTCATGACGATGTCGTGTACATCATTCCGTTCTATCAGAAGGCCGTTCAGGCGTATCGCAGTGACACATTCCGGGGCTGGCTAATCAACAGTGGAAACCTGGATTTGACGGCTCCCTCGTCGCTGGGGATCGTCGAGCCGCTCCAGCCGTAACGTTCAATCTGACAAAGGGCCTCCAATTTTGGAGGCCCTTTTTTTATGGTATCCTCCGTCCGCCCTATGAAACATTTACTCCGCATACGCACCTTTCTGAAGCCATATCTTTGGCAGACACTGGCGACTCTGCTTCTGCTGCTGACTATGACGGGACTTGGCCTGGTCGTGCCGCGCATCATCCGTGCCGTGGTCGACGAAGGCCTGGTTCAAGGCGAAACGAGTTACCTTGTCCGGTCGGCTTTGATCCTGTTGGCGCTCGGGCTGGCCTCTGCCGTGCTGGCACTTGCCAACCGCTACCTTTCCGAGTGGATCGCGGCCCACGTGGGTTACGATCTACGCAACCGGATGTATGACCATATCCAGTATCTGCCGTTCACCTATCATGACCACGCCCAGAGCGGACAGCTGATCTCGCGCTGTATTGAGGATGTGCGCTCGATCGAGAAATTTGCAGGCAGTGCAGTATCCGAGCTCGTTCGCTTTGTTTTCCTGGCCATCGGAATTATCTATATCATGGTTACCGACAATGCCCGGTTGGCGGTGATCGCCCTCCTGCCCTTGATTCCACTGATCCTGATGACCTCCAGTTTTGGTACGAAGATCGGCAAGTTATTCTTCAACGTGGATAACGCCGTAGGTGAGGTATCCAACCGCCTGCAGGAGAACGTTGTCGGCGTACAGGTGGTCCGGGCGTTTGCGCGCGAAGACTATGAGATCAAGCGCTTCGATAAGGCTAACAAGGACGTTTTCAAAACCTGGGTCCATGTCATCGACGAATGGTCGAAGATCATGCCTACCACCAACTGGCTGACTGCGATCAGCATCATCCTGACGTTGTGGTTCGGCGGCCAAATGGTCATGGACGGCACACTGACCATCGGAGCGATCGTGGCCTTCAACGCCTATATATTGATGATGGCAGAGCCAGCCCAGCAATTAACCGGTCTTGTCAATGCGGGGGGTGAGGCGGCAGCCGGGGCACAGCGCGTCTTCGAAGTGCTCGACACGCGGCCTGCCATCCAGTCGCCAGAGAATGCGATCGCCCTTAACGATCTGCGCGGCGAAGTGGAATTCAAGGATGTCGCCTTGCGATACCAGGATGAGAAAACTCCGTCCCTTGATGATATCGATTTGAAAGTGGATCCCAACCAGATCGTAGCCCTGATCGGCCCGACCGGTTCGGGAAAGACCTCCCTCGTCAACTTGATCCCGCGTTTTTATGATGCTACGCAAGGGCATGTTTGCGTGGATGGTATCGATGTCCGTGCGATGGACCTGGTCACCCTGCGCAGGCAGATCGGCATCGTTCTGCAAACGTCATTGTTGTTCTCCGACAGTATCAAGGCGAACATCGCCTATGGCCGTCCGGACGCCTCCATGGAAGAGGTCATTGCCGCGGCGAAGGCGGCACAGGCCCATGAGTTCATCGAAGGGTTTACCAAGGGCTACGACACCATCGTCGGCGAGCGCGGTGTAACGCTCTCGGGCGGGCAGCGCCAGCGCGTGGCAATCGCCCGCGCCCTGCTCATGAATCCGCGTATCCTGATCCTGGACGACTCAACGTCGTCCGTCGATACACAGACCGAAAAGCTCATCCAGGCTGCGCTGGATACATTGATGGAGGGAAGGACTACGTTCGTCATTGCCCACCGCCTGTCCACCGTTCGGCGGGCGGATTTGATCCTGGTCATGGACAGGGGCCGCATTGTCGAACGCGGCCGGCATGAAGAGTTGTTGGCGCGTGGCGGCCCGTACAAGGAAATTCACGACCTGCAGCTTATCGATCATGCCAAGTTTGCCGAAGAGATGGAAGAGCTGGACGAGGAGCGGGTTGAGATCAATAAGGAGCATGAGTTATGACAACCAAAATCATTCCTCCTTCCTTCATCACCCAATCCGAAGATGCCTACGACAAGGGGTATGATCCCAAGGTTGCATCCGGACTCCTGCAGTTTGTGAAGCCGTATGCAGGTCAAATGTTCCTCTCCCTGTTCCTGATGGTCATTGTGACGGCCGCGTCTGTTTCCGGGCCTTACTTTGTCAAGCTGGCCATCGATGAGGGGATCACCAAAAATAACATTGTCGCTCTGCGGAACACCGTGCTGGCCTATTTCCTGGTATCGGCAATCCAGCTGGGAGCAAACATTCTCCGGGTGCGGATCATGTCACGGGTGGGGCAGCACATCCTCTACGATGTGCGTACGGCAATGTTCCATCACCTGCAGAAGCTCTCGCTGAGCTTCTACAACCGCTACAGCGTTGGACGCGTAATTACGCGTGTGATCAACGATGTGGGAACCCTGCGGGAATTCGTGACCTGGGCTGTTCTGGCGATCGTTCGGAATTCCCTGGCGATCATTGGGACTCTGATCGCCATGTTATCGCTCAATGTGAGACTCTCACTGTTGACATTCACTGTCCTGCCGCTGATGATCCTGGCCACGCTTCTCTTCCGCCGTGCGGCGAGACGCAATTACCGCAAGGTGCGTGCCGCTGTTTCATGGACCAACTCCGTGCTGGCAGAGAACGTCAACGGGGTGAGGGTCGTGCAGGCCTTTTCGCGGCAGTCGCACAATTACAGGAATTTCAAGGAATACGTTAATCGTTACTTTCTGGAGACAAGCCTGGACGCGGCCAGGGTTGCCTCCCTGTTCACGCCCATTGTCGATGTGCTCGGCGCGGTGGCAATCGCGGTGATTGTTTATCTGGGTGGGACGGCTGTGCTTGGCGAGTCGATTACGGCCGGGGTGCTGGTTGCCTTCGTGCTTTACATCGACCGCCTCTTCGACCCGATCCGTGACCTGAGCCGCCGCTTCGACACACTCCAGTCCACAATGGCGGGCGGGGAACGGATTTTGGAACTGCTGAACACGCCGGTCGAAGTGCAGGATGCAGCGAATGCAAGTGAAATGGGGCCCATTACCGGCGAGGTTC
>DATAKV010000060.1:0-1772 GCA_036261375.1 Anaerolineales bacterium | reverse complement strand
AAAAGGCTGTCCGACAGCCTTTTATACAGCAAACGCCCGTGTAAGACATCCGCAAAATTGCCTATTTTGCCAAGGTCTGAAAGAACTATTCGTTTAAAGTGCTGTTCTTCGCAACAATTGGGCGTTGATGGCAACGACAATGGTACTCACAGACATGAGCACCGCGCCTGCGGCTGGGGAAAGCAGGATACCCCAATTTGCCAGTACACCGGCAGCCAGCGGGATCGCAAAGACGTTGTAGCCCGCTGCCCACCACAGGTTCTGGATCATCTTGTTGTAACTTGCGCGGCTGAGCTTGAAGATCTTGACCACATCCGATGGGTTGCTGTTGACCAGGATAATGCCTGCGGATTCAATGGCAACGTCCGTGCCGCCGCCGATCGCGATGCCCACATCGGCGCGGGTGAGGGCAGGTGCATCGTTCACGCCGTCGCCGACCATGGCAACCCGTTTCCCCTGTTGCTGCAGCTCGATCACCTTCTGGTCTTTGTGCTCGGGCAGCACCTCGGCAAACACGCGCTGGATGCCCAACTGGCTCGCGACAGCTTTTGCCACAGCCTGGCTGTCACCCGTCAGCATCGCGACCTCAATGCCCATATCTCTCAACTGTTCGACTGCCTGTCTGCTCTCCGGGCGGATGACATCGGCAATGGAGATGGCGGCGATGATCTTGTCTTTTGTCGTCAGGTATACAACAGACTGCGCGTTGTTGTTCGCCGTGTCTGTAAAACCCTTGATGTTCGCCTCCGGCGTCAGGGACAGCATCTCCAGCAGGCGCGGGCCGCCGACGTAATAGGTTTCGTTATCCATTGTGGCTTGAACACCGCGACCTTTCAGTGCCGAGAAGTTGCCGATCGAAGGAAGTGTAAGCTTTCGTTCCCGCGCGAACCGGCGGATTGCCTGGGCGATCAGATGCTCCGAGTCGCCTTCCAGGGCAGCCGCCAGGGCAAGGGCCCGGTCCTTCTCCCAGCCATTGACTGTATCCATGTCCACGACCCCGAACTGACCCTGCGTGAGCGTGCCGGTCTTATCGAAGATGACTACATCGATCTCGCGCGCGGCTTCCAGTGCCAGGCGGTTACGGACAAGGATGCCGTTGCGCGCGCCCATGGCTGTGGTAATGGCAACGACGAGAGGAATTGCCAGACCCAGGGCATGAGGACAGGCAATCACCAGCACGGTGACAACGCGATTGAGAACTTCGACGCTGAAGGACTGTGCGAGGGTCCAGGCGATCGCGGTGATTACGGCAGCGGCCAGAGCGATATAGAAAAGCCAGCCTGCTGCTTTGTCGGCCAGGACCTGCGTTCTGGATTTGGATTGCTGTGCCTGCTCGACCAGGCGCATGATTCCGGCCAGCGCGGTCTCACTGCCGGTCGCCGTGACACGTGCCCGCAGGCTGCCGTCCCCGTTGATGGTGCCGGCAATGATCTTGCTGCCGGCCATTTTGTGGACCGGTGCGGACTCGCCCGTGATCATCGCTTCACTGACATTGGAATGACCCTCGAGCACCTCACCATCCGCGGGAACGCTGGCACCCGGGCGGACGAGGAAGAGATCGCCGCGCCGGAGTGTGGAGACGGGGACTGTTTCTGTTGTGTCGTCCGAACGGATGCGCTCGGCCGTGTCCGGCATCAGTTTGGCCAGCTCGTTGAGCGCCCCTGATGCCTGCCGTACCGACCGCATCTCGAGCCAGTGACCGAGGAGCATGATGTCGATCAGCGTGACGAGCTCCCAGAAGAAGCCTTCCCCCAGGTTAATGAACTGCGCGG
>DATAKV010000048.1:0-2294 GCA_036261375.1 Anaerolineales bacterium | reverse complement strand
ACAAGACTTCCCAGCACGATCCCCGCCAGAAAGGCGAGCGAGAACCACATCAGCGGTAGCGTGGTCAACAGGTGCGGTATGCGACCGGACGGGGGAGTGTTTGCCGCCTGCATAGGTGCCATTCATCATAGCATAGAATTGAATGGGTAGGATACAATTTTACCTGTTATTGCTTCGTCGCTATGCACTTCGCACGGACAGGTAATTCCTATGCCCAATTCAGAGCTCATTCTCGTCACAGGTGCAACAGGTTACGTCGGTGGCCGGCTGGTGCCGCGGCTGCTCGACGCAGGCTATCGCGTCCGCTGCCTGGTGCGTGACCCCGGCCGTCTGCAGGGACGTCCCTGGCTGCAGCGCGTGGAGGTGGTCAGTGGGGATGCGCTCGTACCGGGTGCGCTGTCCGAAGCGATGAAGGATGTCTCGGCCGCCTATTACCTCATCCACGGCAAGCAGGGCGGCAAGATCGATGCCAGCCGCGACCTGGATGTCGCCCGCAATTTTGCCGAGGCTGCAAGTGAGGCGGGCATCGAGCGCATCCTTTACCTCGGCGAGCTGGTGGACCCGACGACCCGTCTTTCACCCTACCTGCGCGCCCGTCACGAAACGGGACATATCCTCCGTCACAGTAGTGTGCCCGTCACAGAGTTTCGGGCGGGCATGATCGTCGGCTCGGGCTCGGCGCTGTTCGAGATGATCCGCTATCTGACCGAGCGTGAGCCGCTGCTGATCTGCCCGGCGTGGTTCTTTTCGGAAGCCCAGCCGATCGCCATCCGGGATGTGCTTGCCTATCTCATCGATGCACTCAAGACGCCTGAAAGCACCGGCCGGATGCTCGAGATCGGCGGCGCGACCCGCCTGACCTATGCCGATATGCTGCTCAGATATGCAAAGGAACGCGGATTAAAGCGTATCCTCATCCGCACGCCTTTCTATGCACCGCGGCTTTCGGCGTACTGGGTGCACATGGTCACCCCGATCCACTGGCGCGTCGTCCTGCCGTTGATCGAGGGCCTGCGCGCCCGGCTGGTCGTCCGGGATGAAGCGGCGAGGAAGCTGTTTCCGCAGATCCAGCCGATCGACTTCCAGACCGCTGTCCACCTGGCGCTCGGGCGCATCCAGCGGGATAACGTGGAGACCAGCTGGTCGGATGCACTGGTCACGGTGGCGGGGGATGTAAAGCCGTATCAGTATGTGGTCGAGGATGGCATGTACGTGGAAACGCGCCAGATGCTTCTGGATCTCCCGCCGCAGGACGTCTACCGCTCGTATGCAGGCATCGGCGGGGAGCGCGGCTGGCTGTACATGGACTGGGCCTGGGGCATGCGCGGCTGGCTGGATAAAGCTGTCGGCGGCGTCGGCCTGCGGCGTGGACGACGTCACCCGGATGAGGTCCGGCCTGGCGAGTCGCTCGACTTCTGGCGCGTGGAGACAGTGGAGAAGGACCGTCTCCTGCGATTGCGAGCCGAGATGAAACTGCCCGGCAAGGCCTGGCTGCAGTTCGAATCCAAACCGCAGGATGGAAAGACGTTGCTCACCGTCACGGCTTACTTTGCGCCGTTTGGATTATTCGGTTTTTTGTACTGGTACGCGATGTGGCCCTTCCACAAATACATTTTCGATGGGCTGACGCGGCAGATCGCATCACGAGCGCGCCTGCTGGCTCATGCCTATGGATAAGCTGATCCTCGTCACCGGGGCTACGGGATATATCGCCAGCCGGCTGGTCCCCAGGCTGCTGGAGGCCGGCTACCGCGTCCGCTGCCTGGCCCGCGACCCGCGGCGACTCGCCGGACGGGGCTGGTCACGTTCTGTCGAGGTGGTGCAGGGCGATGTGACGATCCCGTCAACTCTTCATCCCGCTCTACAGGAGGTGCAGACGGCCTATTATCTGATCCATAACATGACGAAGGGACATGGATACACCGAGCTCGAGCTGGAAAGTGCGCGCACCTTTGCTCGGGCCGCGGCCGAAGCCGGTGTGGAACACATTATTTATCTGGGGGGCCTGGCGGACCCCGAACAGCACATCGCTCCTCACATGCGCTCGCGGATCGAGACGGGACGTGTCCTGCGCGAGGGCAGTGTTCCGGTTACCGAGTTCCGGGCCGGGGTGATCGCCGGCTCGGGCAGCATCTCGTTCGAGATGATCCGCTTTATGACCGAGCTGTTCCCGGTGGTGCCCGGTCCCTTGTGGATGCGGAACAAATCCCAGCCGATCGCCATGCAGAATGTGATCGATTACCTGATCGCCGCACTGACCAATCCCGGTGGGCGCGGCGGGGTGTTCGAGATCG
>DATAKV010000036.1:0-5887 GCA_036261375.1 Anaerolineales bacterium | reverse complement strand
TCAAGAGGGTTCGGTCGGGTTCACTTGTTTTTTTCTTGAGGTTTATAGAGGAGCTGTTCCCGGATACGCAGATCGGTGTTCCTGATCTTCATGGCCAGGTCGGCGGCCAGGTTGTACATAAGCCGATAGCCCAGTTGCGGGTAGGTATCACAAAGCATCATCAGCTTATCGCGTGGGATGATGAGCAGCCGGGTGTCCTTCTGGGAAGCGCAGGCAGAAGCGGATCTTAATCCTTCGTCCACCAGCGCCACCTCGCCGAATGATTGTCCCCTTCTAAGTGTGGCAATGGTCGTGCTCTCACCCTCGGTCTGTGTCGAGCTGACGAGGGAGGGGTCCACGAAAATATCCACCTCACCCTGTACGATGATGTACAGTTCCTTGCTGCCGCTGTTCTCACGAAAGATCAGGTCATCCTTCTGAAAAACAACTTCCTGGCACAGGTTGGCGACAAGTTCCAGCTGTGTCGGCGTGAACTGGTAGAAGATGTCACTCTGTTTCAGGAAATTCACAATGGATGCAGTGGACAAGATGACCTCCGTTGTGGCTCGAGTGTAGCATAAACAGGAATGGAGTGCAACAATCCGGCTACGGATACACCTGGTTCAGCCAGTCCAGCGGATTGACCTGGACACCGTTCACCCACACTTCCCAATGCAAATGCGCACCGGTGACCCGCCCGGTGCCTCCCACCAGGCCGATCACCTGCCCCTGTTCCACGGTGTCGCCTACATTTACATAAATCTGGGACTGGTGCCAGAACCCGCTGTAGATCCCCCAGCCGTGGTCGAGGATGGTCGCGTTACCCCGCACCGTGAGAGGCGCGGCAAAGACCACCCGTCCCGGGGCTGGCGCAGAGATCTGCAGTCCTTCGCCGCCGCAAAAATCCAGCCCCGTATGGAACCCGGGTACCTCGATATCCGAGTTGATGACTTTATAGGTACGCCGGGTCCCGTAACGGGAGGTGAAACAGTTGGGATCCACAGCCGGAGAGCTAAACACGCCATTCCAGTAGCGTGTCGGAGTGAACGGCGTGGTCAGTGACAGGATGTTCTGGATCTCGCTTTCGGTCACGGCCGGGTCGAGCGTGCTGGGGTCATTGAGAGGGATATCCTCATTAAAGTAACCGCCTGAGGTAACCAGGACCATCTGCTCGAAGGCCTGCCGGTTCCCATCGGGAAGGGTAGCTTCTATTAATAAAGGGTAGACCCCGGGTTCCAGCAGCGCGTGGACGCCCTGTAAGGCGATCTGTTCGCCGTCTGCCGCAACAAACCGGAGCGGCATATCCACCAATTTGCCAGACAGGTTGACACCTTCCTGTGCCTGGGCGCGGATCACTTCTGTCCCGCCCTGGACCAGCGGAAGCGGCTCGACGCTTACATCGCGGAGCGCGGAAGGCAGGCCCGTTGCATTCCCTTCATTGTTAGTTGTGGGAGAGTAGAGCACGTCTCCCGGCAGTGATTCCCAGGTGCCATCCAGCTTATTCAGGGCCGTAAGGGTCCACGGGTCGCTGTCTTGCTTGATGGCAAGCTCCAGGAGGGACTCGCCTGCCGAGGGTGTGATACGCGCGTTCAGAGACAATTGATCTTCCTGGGTGGGGATGATCAGGCTGATGCCTACATACAGCTCGGTGGGGCTGACCAGCCGGTTCAGGCGGATCAACTGCTCATCCGAGACCTGGGTGCGGCGGCTCAGGCTGCGCAGTGAATCGCCGAAGGAGATGATCTCCGTTTCCAGGATTCCTGTGATCCCCTCCAACCCTGGAATGACGATCTGCTGTCCCTCCGAGAGGAAGTTGGGGTCGACACTCGGGTTAGCCGCGGCCAGCTCGCCAACCGTTACATTGAAACGGGATGCAATAAAGGAGAGTGTGTCTCCCGCCTGGACAATGTAGACAGGGCCGCCGGTTTGCGCGGAAACAGGCTGTACAAAAAGGGATGAGATGAGAAGGAGTACGAAGAGGAGTGAAAAGGGTTTACGCATGCCTGAATATCAGCCTATCGCCGATCTGGAATTCATCCCATCGTCCGGGGTGGACTTCCAGCACAAACTTTGCCGGATTTTTGGAGAAATACGCGGGCCGCCAGGAACGGGCAAGCACCTTGTCCACCACCTGCATCTCCGAATTGATCCACATCACGGCGAGATCGAAATTCACAAATAACATGTGGATGGAAGAGTCGAGGCGCGAGTCCCGCGTCCCGACCAGGACCAGGCCCTCATCCCGCCCGAGCCGGGGACGGAACGTCATCCCGCGCAGCTGCGTCAGGAACGTATCGCAATACTCGACCTGCAGGTCGCCGTCGATCGGGCGGTCCGTGTTTTGGATGGTAACGGTTTTTATCATAGGGGATATTGAAAAACGAGGCGTCCAGCGCCTCGTTTTATGCCTTCGATTTGGACTTGAGCACCTTTTCGACGCTGCTCATCAGCTCCTGGGGACTGAACGGTTTGGCGATGTAATCGTCCACCTTGGCAATGTGCAGGCCCAGCACCCGGTCGATGCTTTGCGCCTTGGCGGTGACGACGATGACCGGGATATCCTTCGTGTTTTCGTCTGCTTTCATTTGCTGGTATACTTCCCAGCCATCCATGTCGGGCATCATCAAGTCCAGCAGCACCAGGTCGGGTTTTTCCTGGCGGATCATCCTCAAACCCTCCACGCCGCCTGCCGCTCCCTTCACTTCAAACCCTCGACGACCCAGGATCAGCCGCATTAGATCGATCATTTCAGGCTCGTCTTCCACGCATAGAATACATTTCAGTTTTGTGCTCATTCTATTAACCTTGCGAAGTGTACCATAAACTAAAACACATGAAGATACTATCATGGAACATCAATGGCCTGCGTGCTGCACTCGGAAAGAATGCGCTGGTTTGGGTCTGGAAGCAGGAGCCGGATGTGGTCTGTCTGCAGGAGATCAAGGTCCATCCGGACCAGCTGAAGGAAGAACATAGGCAATTCTCCGGCTACGAAGTGATCTGGAACCCGGCTCAGAAACTGGGATACAGCGGGGTTGCCACCTTTCTGCAGACTCCCGCTGTGGAGGTTCAGCTGGGGATGGACATGCTCCGTTTCGACCTGGAAGGCCGCGTCATCTCCACGCTCCATCCCGGGTTCCGCTTGTTCAATGTCTACTTTCCGAACGGCCAGCGCGGCCAGGAGCGCCTGGACTATAAGCTGGATTTTTATGCGCACCTGCTCTCGCTGTGTGACCGGCTGCATGCCCAGGGAGAGAATGTCATCATTACCGGGGATTTCAACACTGCCCACATGCCGATCGACCTGAGAAACCCCAAATCCAATGCCAGGACCTCCGGCTTTCTACCCGAAGAACGAGCCTGGGTACAGAAGTTTCTGGATCATGGCTTTGTAGATGCCTACCGCTTCCTCTACCCGGAGCGGATCCAGTACACCTGGTGGACCTATATTTCCAATGCCCGGGCGCGCGGCGTTGGCTGGCGGATCGATTATTTCTTGATCTCAGAGGCGCTGGTGCCGCGCTTGAAAGATGTTATCATCCACGATACGGTGACCGGCTCCGATCACTGCCCCGTGGAGCTGCTCATCGAGTAAGAGCAAGGCGGTGTCCAGCATCCATACGCTAATAATACAGCCTTGCGAAGGATTTACCCGGGGATTTTGCCCCTGTGCACCAGCCTTCGCAAGGCTTTTTAACAAAATTGAGCGTATTAGAGAAATATATAAAGTTTTCAGATGGGCTATTCCTTAGAAGTTCATGTTGGTATAATCCTTCTGCAATTATAGTTTTGGAGGCAAAGTGAATCCTAGAAACCAATCGTTTGTTGTGACGTTCTTATTGATCGTCGCAGCCGTTGCCATGATTGTCATGGCCTTTCAGCGCGACTCAGGCACATCTGAAATGCTGACCATCAATGAAGTGGCACGGGATATCAGGGCGGGCCTGATTGGCCGCGTGATCATCGAAGATGGCGATAGCCTGCGGGTTGTCTATACGGAGGGAGAGGAAGACGGTGTTGAGTCTTACAAAGAGTCGGATTCGACCCTGGTGGAACAGTTACTGGCTCTGGGTGTGACCGCGGAACAGCTTTCTCCTGATAATGTCATGATCGAAGTCAAGCCGCCTTCACAGTGGGCGGGGATCCTCAGCGGCGCGCTGTATATTCTGCCGATCGTCTTTATGGCCGGCATTTTGTGGTTTATCTTTCGCCAGGCGCAGGGATCGAATAACGCTGCCATGTCTTTCGGCAAGTCCCGGGCCCGTATGTTCAGCGGCGAGCATCCCACGGTGACCTTCCAGGACGTGGCCGGTGTGGAAGAATCCAAGCAGGAATTGGCGGAAGTCGTCGAATTCCTCAAGGAGCCGCAGAAGTTCATCCAGCTGGGGGCACGCATTCCGAAGGGCGTTTTATTGGTCGGCCCTCCGGGAACAGGCAAGACCCTTCTGGCAAAGGCCGTTTCGGGAGAAGCGGGAGTCCCCTTCTTCTCCATCTCCGGTTCTGAATTTGTGGAAATGTTCGTGGGTGTGGGCGCCAGCCGTGTCCGTGACCTGTTCGACCAGGCCAAGCGTCACTCGCCCTGTATCGTCTTTGTGGACGAGATCGACGCGGTCGGCCGCCAGCGTGGTGCCGGGCTGGGTGGTTCTCACGATGAGCGTGAGCAGACACTCAACCAGATGCTTGTCGAGATGGACGGTTTCGACACCGACACCAATATCATCATCATCGCCGCCACCAACCGCCCCGACATTCTGGACCCGGCCCTGCTGCGTCCCGGCCGGTTCGACCGCCGTGTGACCCTCGACCGCCCCGATATGAAGGGCCGTGAAGCGATCCTGAAGGTGCATGTCAAGGGCAAGCCATTGGAACCCAATGTGGATCTGGCGTCGCTGGCCCGCGGCACACCCGGTTTTGTCGGCGCCGACCTGGAAAACCTGGTCAACGAGGGCGCCATCCTGGCTGCCCGCCGCAACAAGAAATCCATTGGCCAGCAGGACCTGGAAGAAGCAATTGAGCGAGTCGTCATGGGACCCGAGCGCAAGTCGCGCCTGATCTCGGACGAAGAGAAGCGCATTATTGCCTATCATGAGGCCGGTCACGCTGTCGTCATGAACGCCATCCCCGAAGCCGACCCGGTCCAGAAAATCACGATCGTCGGCCGCGGACAGGCCGGCGGCCTGACCTGGTACCGTCCCGAGGACGACCGCATTCTCACCTCCCGCAAGAAGATGATCGCCTCCCTGGCCGGTCTGCTCGGCGGGCGCGTGGCAGAGGAGCTGGTCTTCGACGACATCACCTCCGGCGCCTCGAGCGATATCGAGCGCGTCACGCAGATGGCGCGCACCATGGTCACCCGCCTTGGTATGTCCAATGAAATGGGCCTGATGACCTATGGCCAGAAGGAAGAGCTGATCTTCCTGGGCCGTGAGATCTCGGAGCAGCGTGATTACTCGGAAGCTGTGGCCGAGCGCATCGACGCCGAAGTCCGCCGCCTGGTGGACGATGCCTACAAGCTGACCCGGAAGCTGCTGACCAAGTACCGCGACCGCCTCGACGCGGTGGCGCAGAAACTCCTCGAAGTCGAAACGCTCACCCGCGAAGAATTCGAAGCGATCTTCCCGCCGCCGATCCCGAAGAAGAGCGGCACACCGCAAGTCATTGCGATGTAAGGATAATAAAAAAACAAGAGAGAGCCATCCAAAACCGGATGGCTCTCTTTTTAGTTGTGTGCTACACCATTATTGCGGAACCGACTCTTTGTGCTGCCTGACCAATTCACGCCTCAAAATTTTTCCAACCGTGGTCTTTGGCAGTTCGTCGCGGAATTCATAGTGGGTGGGGACTTTGTAGGGCGCAAGATGCTCCTTGCAGTGGGCTTTCAGCTCTTCCACCGTCAGGGTTTCGCCGG
>DATAKV010000351.1:0-4550 GCA_036261375.1 Anaerolineales bacterium | reverse complement strand
GCCCATGTTGAGCAGGGTCAGCGCCGGGTGGAAAATGGCGCCCATGTTGTTCATGCCCGTATTCAGCACGTCGACGCCGTCGATGAACTGGGGATAGGCATCGCAGATCGCATCCAGGACGCACTGTGTCCGGCTGGAAGGCAGGGCAGCCAGGGGAACCGCCTCCTTGATGCGGAAGATGCGCGCCTGGGCGGGACCGTCGGTGCGGGAGGCATAGATGAACGTTTCGGCCTCTGCTACTGTGACATCTGCCCTACAGCCGTTGTCGCGTATGACCTTAACGAACTCGAGTGCGCCACACGTCCGCCCCGGATGGAGGATGACGATCTGCCCGCCTTTCAGGTGAGGCGCCAAAGCCCGGGCTATTTCCGCATGAGCGGAGGAAGGCAGCACAACCATGATGACTTCCACGCCTTTGATGGCATCGTTGACTTTCGAAGTGACCAGGGCCAGCTCCCCGAAGCCATGCGGCCCTCCCTCCGTGCTCTCGAGCTCGATGCCGCCGCGCTTGCGGATGATCTCGATATGGTCGGCTGTACGATTAAATAAATTCACCTTGAATCCCATCAATGCCAGGTGTGCCGCCATCGCCTTTCCGCCATGTCCCGCCCCGATCACTGCAAAATGTCTTGTCATTGGAACATCCGTGTTTGGGTTACGACTTGCGATGGAGATGCTTCGGGATATCCCTTCGCAAGGTTTGCGTTGAAACCTACATTAATTTTGCCAGGCGCTTCTGTTCCCGGAGAGGCTTTCCATTCAAGTCAACAGCCACACAGGCGCCGTTGACAATGCTGGTCTGTACTTCCCCGCAGCCGAACTTGTTGTTGCGCAGCTGCGGCGCATCCATCAGGCCGGAGGTGACTGCCCGGGTGAGGGTGGCCGCGTCGGTCAGTGGGTCACCTGCTTCGGGTCCGGCGAGGGTCGAGATGGCGTCCAGCAGGATGGCGGCCTCTTTCACCAGTTTCTTCCTGCGCCGGGTGATCGCCGGGTCCGCCGTCATATCCGGGGCACCGCGCACGGCGTTCTCGATGGCGCGCCGGACGATTTTGCTCGCTTCGATGACATCATCGGCGGTCGCAGCATGGTGTGCTTCGGTGTGACCGACGATGTGATAAATGTGCGGTTTGAGGGCCATCTGCAGGTAGGTGGCCGCGGCCAGGTGACCGCGTGCCGCGTCCGGGTCGAGGGGGTGCGAGAGCAGGCCGATGCGGGTCTGCTTCCAGACGTGGAAATTCTCATTCTGGAGCGGCTCGACCATATCCAACACGGCCAGCATCTTCGCCAGGTCCATCGCATCCGACAGGCCGGGTGGGCTGTTGAACATCAGCTGGGCAATGTAATCCTTCACGCCGAAAGCACGGGCATTATAGGCAGAAAGAAATGCCGACACCACAAATACCACATCCGGCGCATCGCGCATACCCCAGTGATGTGGTTCGTTCAATTCCACAGGGATATCATGCTGCCCATACCATTCCATCACGCTTTGATGCTCACGGATCGAGCCTTCGAGATCCCAGGGTCCACGCCCATCCATCTGGTTGAACCAGAACAGCGGGATCGCGCACCAGGCAATATTGATCGTGTCCACATACATTTCGGCCAGGCGGATGAAATCATCGGTGCCGGAGTACGTTCGCAGCAACGGGAAGTTGCCGCGGCGGCTGGCCGCGTACAGGGCGCGATAGTCGTCCTCGGAGCGCACCGGTACACCGCCCGCGCCCTTTTGCCGCGGGTCCTGGCGTTCGGGGTGATAGAAATTTTCCTGGGCATCCTGGTCTATGCCCAGGGAGATGACATCCAGCACCTGAGCGTCGGCGATCCTTGCGATGCCTTCCAAGGTGGCCTCCATCGTGGGGAGACCGAAGTGATGACGAAGGATGGGATACGGAGATTTCCAGCGGATGCGCTCCACGGTGGATTGGGGAAAGTCCGCCTCGCCGGCCGCCTGAGCCTGCTGGCCTTTTAAATAAGCGAGGACTGCCTCCGTAGGCTCGCTTCCGTCGAAGGCACGCTCGAAGAAGCCAATCTGGCGGGCGCGTTCAACCACCGGCGGGGTCCCGCCAAAGGCGAAGCGCACACCCTTCTCATGCAGTTCCGATGCGGCTTCGGCGAACTCGCCGAGCAGGCGTTCCCCGGTCTCGGGGGTGAGCCGATAGGAAACCCCGACCATATCCGCATTTTCACGCTTTGCGGCTTCGAGCATCTCGTCGATGGGTACCGAGGGTCCGAGGAAGACCGTTCTCCAGCCCGCGGCCTCCGCCAGGCGCAGGAAGTTGGTCACTCCTGCTACATGGACACATTCTCCCAGCGCGCCGGCAACGATCGTCTTTTTTTGCCCAGTCATAGATATTCTCCTTTCCCATGCTTCCCCCCTGACTACACCAAAAGATCCCCAAAAATTTTATACCACAGAAAATTTGGGGTGGCTGAGTTCAACAGCGTGGGCGCGGGCCGCCCATTCCACATGCAGAAGGGACGCATTCCCGGGAACCTGTTCATAGATATATTCCAACGGGATATCCCGGGCCAGGCAAAGAATCGCCGCCAGGGATATGCCATGCGCAACGATCAGCACCGGTTCACCATAGTGATTCATGACAATGTCATCCAGTGCCGAGGCTACCCGCTCCGCTACGCACTCTGGAGTTTCCCCTCGCGGGGCAGATGTGTGCATGGGATTACAGTCCCGTTCCAGAAGAAGCTGTGGGAACCGGGAGGAAATTTCATTGGAAAGCAGACCTTCCCAATCGCCCAAGTCCATTTCCCGCAGGCGTGGGTCCAGGTTGACCGGCAGACCCAGGGGGTCAGCCAGCAGCTCAGCGGTCTGACGGGCCCGGCGCAGGTCGCTCGAATAAAGGGCCCCAAACTGTTTGCCTGCCAGCTGACTTCGCAGGGCAAGCGCCTGAGCCCGGCCGGCGTCGTTCAGGCCCGGCGCTTGAGGCGACTGTCCCTGCCACCTTCCGGCAAGGTTCCAGTCCGTTTGCCCATGGCGGACCAGCCAAAGATCGGACCGGGCAGGAAAGATATCGAATTTTTGTCCTACTCTAATCTCCATTTGTGGAGCTCCTTTCTGTTCCCCTTTACAATGACCGACTTAGTCAAAAATGATCTACCTCCAGCTACTCTTATCCGCCTGTCGAGGCACGGATGCACAGCTCAGGCAGGACGACAACTTCCTCTGCTTCAGAGGCTTCCCCATTTAATTTCTTCAACAGCATATGCACCAGCGCTTGAGCGATCTCAGGCATCGGCACAGCTAGGGTGGTCAGCGGCGGCTCGGTATGGGAGGAATCCCGCAGGCCGTCGAACCCGGCAATGGCAATATCTCTGCCCACCGTGAGACCATGCTCATGGGCCGCGTGGAGCGCCCCGTAGGCCGTCTGATCGTTGACACAGAGCAGCGCGTCCGGCGGAGTAGGGCTCGAGAGCAGTGCACATACAGCTTCGTAGGCGCCGGTGCTCGACATGTCCGTAGTGATCAAATTCCCCGGCTCCAGCTTCAATTTTTTCAACGCGCCCTTGAACCACTTCAGGCGATCGATCTGGTTGATCAGGTCTGCAGGACCGCCGATAAAGGCGAGCCGCGAAAAGCCCCTGTCGATAAGATGTTGTACCAGATTCAAGTAAACATCCGCGGCTTCGATCCGAACGGAAGGGTAGGGAATTCCATCATGAGACCTGCCCAGACCCGCAAAAGGGATTCCCCATTCAGAAAGATACGCCACCCGCCAGTCATGCCGGCGGGCGCGGTTCAGGATAAAGCCATCCACTTTATGGCTGTTCACCCAGCGGTGATAGAGGGAGCGTTCGCCCTCGTCTTCCGTTGCATTCGAAACCAGCAGATCGAAATTGCGTTTGGAAAGCTCGTCTCCCAGGCCGGACATGAACTCGGTAAAGAAGGGCTCGTTAAAGTGCTTGGAGATCGATGGGATGATAAAACCAATCGTGTCCGCCTTCTGGCGGCGCAGCTGCCGGGCCGCCCGGTTGGGGGCATATCCCATTTTTTGAGCCGTTACGATGACCAGTTTTCGGGTGGAGTCTGCCACATCATCGTACCCATCCAGGGCACGGGAGACTGTGGTGATCGAGAGATTTAATTTTTTAGCGACATCGTGAATGGTGGTTGGCATGCATGTTTCCCAAAACGTTTTGGACATTGTACCATGTATGTTATAATTTTCCAAAACGTTTTGGAAAGATTCGGTTAACGTTTGTTTAGAAGACAAGGCCCGAATGAACGGTTAGTGCTTGGGGAGAGCAGATCACGGGCCGGAGGGAAGGTGTACGACGCATGAACGGTCGATTTGATTTTCATGGGGGAGCAAGATTACAGCTGTACTATTCTGAGAGGCAACGGGTCATATGAAGAAGCGCAGCAGGAACGCAAACGTGGAGGAGGCGCCTGACCCTTCGATTCAGGATCTTCTTGCCCAGCGGACTCTGATCCTGGCCTCCAACCGTGGACCGGTCACCCTCCGTCGGACGGAAATCGGGGACCTGGAGTACCAGCGCGGTAGCGGAGGGCTGGTCACAGCGTTGGCCGG
>DATAKV010000021.1:0-1851 GCA_036261375.1 Anaerolineales bacterium | reverse complement strand
GAAGGGTTGTGTGCGGTTCGTTCCACAAAAGCAGCCCGTCTGAAGCGGATCAAACCTGGTTATTTCAATCCACCTGGCGGGCGCCCTATCTTTGTGCCTGGGTTCAATTGGTTGCAGCTGCTGGTCACCGGTCTGCAAGGTGCTCCGGTGCTCGCCCATTTGTGTTGGTGGACCACACGCGGGGAAAAAGCGAGCCAAAGAAGGGTGGAAGAAGGCAAAATCTTGCAAAACGTGGCAAGACGATGGGGGCGGCAGGTCATCCATATCTGGGATCGTGGCTTTGCTGGCAGTCCCTGGACCACGTTGGCACTGGATCACCGTCTTCGTTTTATCGTACGCTGGAATACGAGATACCACCTGGTGGGACCCACGGGACGCAAACAGGAAGGCTGGAAGATTGCTCGCGGCAAACGCTCTTGGCAGCACCGCATGATTTGGGATGCACGCAGACGCTGCCAACGCAAAACCGGGATCATTGCATTCCCGGTTCATTTGCCTGAAGATCATCGCCCACTCTTTCTGGTTGTCTCTCGTCCGGGCTCTGGACGCAAACCCTGGTACCTTCTCACAACCGAACCCATTTCCACGCCGCAGCAAGCTTGGCAGATTGTCTTTGCTTACGCCCGACGCTGGCAAATTGAGATGTCTCTCCGTTTCACCAAATCTGAGTTGGCTTTTGAATCCCCCCGGTTGCTCCATTGGGAGTCACGCATGAAGTTCCTCTTGATCGCCTCCCTGGCGTATGCCTTCCTACTCTCCCTGCTCCCTCTTACAGACTTCTTATTCCGCTTGCTCTCCACCTTCTGCCACAGAACAGGAAAGTGGAGCCAAGATCTCTCGGCTCCACTTTATCGCTTACGCTTGGCTCTTTCTCGCCTTTGGCTCACCTTCCGCCCTCATTCTCTCCCTTCCTTAGATTCGGGGTGAGTCATGTTTATGTTTTCGAATTATCCGGCGATCCGGAGCGCGACCATCGTCACATCATCAAGCAGAGGCCGGTTCCCGCCAAACGACCCGACCGCCTGCCGGATCGCCTGCAAGAGGTCGGGGGCAGGGCGGTCCGCATACTGCTGGACCAGCTCCGCCAGGCGCGCCTGACCGAACTGTTCATTACCTGTGTCCAGCACCTCGGTCACGCCATCTGTATACATTAACAGCGAATCACCCGCTGCAAAACCAATCGAATCCATGCGGGCCTGGAAGTTCTCCGACAGGCCAATGGCCGGGGCAGTGGGCTTGAGCCAAACGATCTCAGACCTCTCCCGGCGGCGCAGCGCCGGAGGGTTGTGTCCCGCATTGACGTAGGTAAGTGTGAGCGTAGTGGGATCAAAGCGCGCCAGGAAAACCGTCACGAATGTTGTAAAGTGAATGTTGTGGATGTAGAAGCGGTTGATCCGCTCGAGGATCTCCGCCGGCGAATCGGTGTCCGGAGCCATCATGCGGATGGACGCTTGCAGGCTGCTCATCAACATGCCTGCGGAGACGCCATGCCCGCTGACATCTGCGATGACGAGGCCGTGCGTCCCATCCCGGAACTGGAAGAAGTCGAAGTAATCGCCGCCAATGATCTCAGAGGGACGGCTGAACGCCGCCAGCTCCACCCCCCGAATCTGTGGCATTTGCTGCGGCAAAAGTGCCCGCTGGACGACTTGAGACAGCTCCAGCTCGGCTTCCAGGCGCCGGCGCTCCTCGTTCGAGTAATGGTCGAGACACACCATGGCTGTGTAATCCATCTCCAGCAGGCTGGCATCCACATACCCACGGCAAACCACGCACACCCCCAGGGTGTTGTCCTCAATCTTCTCCAGGCTGTCCTCGATAACGTGCAAATGTTTGTGGGCACAATCTTTG